>LUCA01000044.1 GCA_001593875.1 Candidatus Bathyarchaeota archaeon B23 | reverse complement strand
TCTTCGTCGCACTAGGCGAGGGGCTAGCCATCTACGGGTTGATCGTGGCAATCCTGCTGCTGACAGCATAAGAAAGAATCTAAGCGGCTGGTAAGGCGACAACAAGGTATTTAAGAATATCTTCATGCTTTAAACCCTGCATTATACTCCACGTGATCCTTACGAGGTCCTCCTTCTCCATCTCCGAGAAGAGGAGATAGGCCAAGACGGCGTTGAAGCCGTAGTCGTTTTTCGCCCTCTCCCCCCACATCATCCGGTAGAGGTGTCGATTCAGGTTGGCCCTGACGCCTGCCACATCTCCCTCCAACAGGGGCTCCAGGAACCCCCTATAGGGCTGGGGCAGCTTATCCAGGGCCTCCCCAACCCTCCTCGCCTCCAAGACGGCCCTCAGGGTCTCCAGGCCGACCCTGTAGGTGTGGGGCCAGAGGGCTTCCAAGGCCGGAAGCCTCCCTGCCCTGTAGTCGCCCCTCCTCTTCACAGCGGCCAGGAGGTTCTCCACATCCAAGGCGACGCCTACGACTCGGCTGGCCACCGCCCTCTCGTCGCCCCTCAGGGCCTCCATCGACTCATAGACCCTGCCGATGTAGGTGTTGATGAGAGCCTGCTCTAGCGGCCATAAGGCCTCCAACTCCTCGTAGAGCCTCACGGCCTCGGGGGGAGGGTGGTAGATGTTTCCCTCCAGCCCCTTGAAGGCTCCCTCTACGTCCCCGGCCTTCAGGAGCAGCTGGGGGTCTGGCCCCCTGTAGGGAGGGAGGGGTAGGAGCTCCCCGGCTATTCGCTCTGGGGGGATGCCCGCGTAGAGGCCCCTCATCACCCTCCTGAGGTTTAGGAGCTCCATCCTCATGTAGTAGTAGTCCCCTAGGAAGGGGGCCATCCTCCCAGGTGCGAGGTCTATCACCCTCCCCACACGCTCTATGAAGGCCCTGTGGTAGGCCCCCTCCAGGGCTGTCGCCCTCCGCTCCACGCCCCTGAGGAACTCCGCGTAGGGAGTCTCATCCAGCTTCACCATCAGCTCCTCTAGGCTTTCGGCCTCGGCGAGGCTTCTCAGCTCAGCTGGGCTTAGGAGCTCAGCCATCATGGAGTGGCATCTGACGACCAGATACGTCAGCCCAGGGCTCACTCTCTCCGCCGTGCCAGTACACCCCCTATAAGCTTCAGCCTCACCAACTCCTCGAGGCTCTCCTCATCCAGCTTGTCGGCGATGAACTTGATGACGGCCTTATACTGGGGTATGACGATGTTCTCCAGGGCGTTTACCTTCCTGTTGGTCTTCCCCAGCTCGTCGGCCAGCCTCTCGATCCTCGACTCGAACTCCGCAACCCTTATGATGTCCTCCAGTATCTCGCCTATGCGCTCGGCGGCCCTGCTGAGGGTGATGTCCAACTCCACATCCATGGAGGGCTTTGAGACTATCTTCACGTATGGATATCGAACCCCCATGGTGCTCTTGGGGAGCACCTCGATCTCCAAGCCCTTCTTCACCGCCCTGGCCTGGCTCTCAACCTCCGTTGGCCCTAGGGAGAGGTAGGCTGAGATGACGGCGTCGTAGGCCTCCTTCAGGCTCTTGAGTAGCAGCTTCCTCCTCCCCCTAAGTATCTCTATGGAGGCCGTCAGCTCCTTCGCCAGGTGGTCTCGTTTGAGCTTCAGGAACTCACATCCCCTCTCGATGTATCTCAGCCTCTTCTTCAGCTGCATCAGGTAGCCCTTAGTCGCCCTCGCCCTGGTTAGAGACAATCAGCCCCTCCCCCTATAACTGGGGTGGAACTCCTTGATGTACTCCTCCCTGATCCTGATGAGGTCCTCCTCCGGGAGCATCGACAGCAGATCCCAGGCGATGTCCAGGGTCTTCTCTATACTCCTGTTCTCGTAGTAGCCCTGATTGACGAAGCGGCGCTCGAACTCGTCGGCGAACTCCAGGTAGCCCCTCTCCCTCTCGCTGAGGCCGACGACGCCTACGATGCGGACCAGCCCCCTGGCCCTCGTCCCCTCGGCGTAGGCCATATAGAGCTGGTTGGAGACATCGGCGTGATCCCTCCTGGTCTTCCCCACCCCTATGCCATCCTTCATCAACCTCGACAGGCTGGGGAGGACGTTCATCGGCGGATAGATGCCCCTGAGGTATAGGTCCCTCTCAAGGATGAGCTGCCCCTCGGTGATGTAGCCCGTCAGGTCCGGCACCGGGTGGGTGATGTCTCCGCCGGGCATCGTCAGTATCGGCATCAGGGTGATGGAGCCCCTCTTTCCCTTTATCCTCCCAGCCCGCTCATAGATGGTGGCGAGGTCGCTGTAGAGGTATCCGGGGTAACCCTTACGGGTTGGGATCTCCTCCCTGGCGATGCTGATGCTCCTCAGGGCCTCGGCGTAGTTGGTCATGTCGGTGAGGATGACGAGGATGTGCATATCGAGGTCGAAGGCGAGGTATTCAGCGATGGTCTGGGCGATCCTCGGCGTCACCAGCCTCTCTATCGGCGGGTCGTCGGCGAGGTTGAGGATCATCACCGACTTGCTGAGGGCGCCTGTCTTCTCGAACTCCTCCCTGAAGAACTCCGCCTCCTCGTGCTTTATGCCCATGGCTGCGAAGACGATGGCGAACTCCTCCTCACGCCCAGGTATGGTGGCCTGCCGGGCTATCTGGGCCGCCAGCCTGTTGTGGGGGAGCCCCGACTCGGAGAAGATGGGGAGCTTCTGCCCCCTCACCAAGCTATTCATCCCGTCGATGGCTGAGACGCCCGTCTGGATGAACTCGCTGGGGACGGCCCTCGCTGCGGGGTTGATGACCCCGCCGTGGACATCCCTCACATCGGTGCTGAGGGGGCTCGACATCCCATCTAAGGGCTCGAAGCTGCCGCTGAAGATCCTGCCTATCAGCTCGTCGGAGACCGGGATCTTCAGCGTCTCCCCCGTGAATCTCACCCCGACGTTGAGGTCCATCCCGCTGGTCTCGCCGAAGACCTGGATGAGGGCCCAATCCCTGGAGACGTCGAGCACCGAGCCCATGACCTCCCCCTCGGCTGTGATGACCCTCACTACCTCGTCGTAGGCGACATCCCTCACGCCTTCGACGAAGAGCAGTGGGCCTCGGATCTCCCTCGTGGTTCTATATATGAGGCCTGCCTCCACCACCATCTAGATCGCCTCCCTATACTCCTCCTCCAGCTCCCTTACCTCCCTCTCCATCTCAGCCTTCGCCCTCTCTATCGGCTCCAGGCCTCTGCGCTCCTTCAGCCTCATCAGCTCGGGGACGACGCGTAGACCCCTGATCTTCTCTATGGGTATCCCCTTCCTGACGAGGGGCTCCGTGCGGTCGTAGAACTCCATGAGGGCTCTCAGCAGGGCCACCTGCTTCTCAGCCTCGCAGTAGGTGTCCACCTCGTCGAAGGCATTCTGAACCAGGAAGCCCTCCCTGATCATCTCGGCGATGAGGAGCACCAACCTCTGCTCGTCGGGGAGCGCCTTCTCGCCGATGATCCTGGCCGTCTCCTCGATCTCGGAGGCCTCCTCCAGGAGCTCCAGGGCTTTGCCCCTCATCTCCTCCCACCTGGGATCAAACCTAGACCACCACTTAGATGCGACATCGAGGTATCTGGTGAAGCTCCTGAGCCAGTGTATCGCAGGGAAGTGCCTCCTGAAGGCCAGCTCGGTGTCCAGGGCCCAGAAGGTCCCTATGAACCTGAGGGTGTGGGTCGTGACGGGCTCGCTGAAGTCCCCGGCTGGGGGGGAGACGGCCCCCAGGATGGTGAGGCTTCCAATCCGCTCCCCCGAGCCCAGGGTGATGACCCTCCCCGCCCGCTCATATATCTCCGCGATCCTGTCGGCTAGGTACGCCGGGAAGCCCCTCTCAGCGGGGATCTCCTCAAGCCTCCCGGAGACGTCTCTGAGGGCCTCAGCCCACCTGGAGGTGGAGTCGGCCATCAGGGCGACATCATAGCCCTGATCCCTGAAGTATTCTCCCATGGTGACTCCTAGGTAGATGCTGGCCTCCCTAGCTGAGACGGGCATGTTGCTGACGTTCGCCACGATGATGGTCCTCTCTATCAGCTCCTCACCTGTCTTTGGGTCGATGAGCTTCGGGAAGTGGGTGACGACATCGGCCATCTCGTTTCCCCGCTCTCCGCAGCCGATGAGGACGATGATGTCTGCGTCGGCCCACTTGCTGATCTGCTGGAGCATGACGGTCTTCCCGGTGCCGAAGCCTCCGGGGATGGAGGCGGCTCCCCCCTTGGCGACGGGGAAGAAGGTGTCGATGACCCTCTGACCCGTGATTAGGGGGGCTACCAGGGGGATCCTCTCCTTATAGGGCCTAGGAGTCCTCACGGGCCACTCCTGCATCATCCTCAGCTCTTGGCGCTCCCCCCAGGGGGTCTCCAGCTCGGCGACGGGCTCCACGACGGTGTAGTCGCCCTCGGAGATCTCCCTAATCCTACCCCTCAGCCCCGGTGGAATCAGGATTCGGTGTTCCACCGCCTCCGTCTCCCGGACGACGCCGATTATGTCGCCGCCGACGACCCTCTCCCCAGCCTCCACCCTCGGCTCGAAGTGCCATCTCCTCTCCCTGTCCAGAGCCGGTATGTGGATCCCCCTGGTGATGAAGGGGCCTGCTATCTCCCAGAGTGTGCTCTCCGACCGCTGGACGCCGTCGAAGATGGTGGTGATGAGGCCCGGCCCCAGCTCCGCAACCAGAGGCTTACCGGTATCCAGGACCGGCTCACCAGGCTTCAGGCCGCTGGTGGCCTCGTAGCACTGGATGTAGGCTGTCTTCTCGCTGAGCCTGACGATCTCCCCCATGAGGCCCATCTCCCCCACCTCCACCAGGTCTCCGATCTTCGGCTCCTCCTCAAATCTGGTGATGACGAGGGAGCCGTTTATCCTCTCGATGACCCCCCTCAGCTCCATCATATCACCCCCNNNTCAGCCCTCAGGCGGCGCTCCGCCGCTTGAAGTCTCCCGTCGAGGGTGTTGTAGTAGACCTTGCCCCCCTCGGGATCGCTCACCACCACCCCCCCTATACAGCTTATGGGTGTAGCCCTCACCTCCAGGCTTACCTCTCCATAGCTCTCCCTCAATCTCTCCTCCACCTCGCTGAGGTGCCCCCTCAGATATCCTATATCCCTCTCATTGGCGGAGACTATAAACCTCTCCCCGCCGATCTGGGCGACGGCCTCCCCGATGAGCTTCACCAGGACCTCGCCGTAGTCTACGGGGCCCTCGCCCCTGGCGATGAACTCTAGGCGTCTCCTTGCCTCCTCGAAGGCTTTGGAGATGGCCACCTCACGGGCCTCCATCAGCATCCTCCTACCCTTCAGCTCCGCCTCCCCCACGATCCTGTCCCTCACGGCCCTCAGCTCGGAGCTGATGATCCTCCGGACATCTCTCTCTGCCTCCTCCCTTATCTTCTGGGCCTCAGCCTCGGCTCTCTCCACGATGCGCTTCGCCTCGGCCTCAGCCTCCTCCAGGATTCTCCTCCTCCTCTCTATGACGTGGTCTATCAGCTTTGCCTCCATCTCCATGCTCATCTGGGCAGCACCTCCCTTAGGATGAGGGAGACGGCCTCCTCGAACCTCTCCTCCTGTATCTCCCTCAGCTTAGAGGCCTTCTCCTCATACTCCTTCAGGATTCTCCCGGCCTCCCTCTCGGCCTCGGCCTCGGCCTCGGCTATGAAATGCTCTATCCCCTCGCCCCGCTCTGCTCTGATGCGCCTCTCCTCGGCCTTCCCTCTCGCCTCGGCTATGATGCGGTCAGCCCTCCTCTTGGCCTCGGCTATGATGCGGTCTGCCTCGGCCTCGGCCTCCTCCAGGACCCTCTGGAGGCGCTCGCTCAGGAGCAGTATCCTCCTCGCCTCCATCCCCATCACAGCTCCAGCTTGGTTCCCACGGCTAGGGAGATGACCCTTCGAAGCTCCTCCATCCTCATCCCCGTCTCCAGGGTGAAGTCTGGTATCAGGGCGAAGACGGGGGTGATGCCCTCCTCAGCCATCACCCGTTGACGAAGTTCACGGGTCTCCTCGGCGAACCTCTCGGGGAGTATGATGAGCTTATAATCCTCCTCGATGAGCCTCCTCAATACCTCATCAGCCCTCTCCCCATCCTCAGCCTCGAAGCCCACGGCCCCGATGAGGGTGAAGCAGGTGATGAAGGGGGAGGGGCCCACCACAGCTATGCTCATTTCCTATTCACATCATCCATGGCTCTAATAAAAATTGTGTGCGGGGGATTATCAGCCCCCTCTAGGCGTATAGCCCCTTCTAGGAGAGTAGAGCTGCGAGTTGGGAGAGCAGGTAGTCGGTGATCAGCCTGGGGTAGATACCCCCGACGACGGAGATGACAGCGAGGATGAGCAGAGGCACTGTCATCGACAGGGGCGCCTCCTCCACCCCCTCCAGCCGCTCCGGGAGGGGGCCGAAGAAGATGCGCCTTATTGTCCAGAGGGAGTAGCCCACGGTGAGCACCGTCATGACGATGGCGACGATGGCGATGGCCACGGCCTCGGGGGAGGCTGCCAGGGCGCTGCCGAAGAGGCCGCTGAAGATCATGAACTTGGACATGAAGCCCATAGTCGGCGGGACTCCGCCTATGGTGAAGAAGCCCAGGAGGGTGAGGATGGCAGTCAGAGGCATCTTGTCGGCGAGGCCCCCCATCTCCTTGATGCTCCTGGTTCCGACTTGGCAGATGAGGATGCCGGCGACGCCGAAGAGGATGCACTTGCCGAGGCCGTGGCTGACATAGTGGAAGATGGTCCCGGAGACCCCGTAGGCGGCGGCGCTGGCTAAGCCGAGGAAGAGGTATCCCATCTGGCTGACACTGCTGTAGGCGAGGAACCTCTTTATGTCATCCTGAGCCAGGGCCATGAGGCCTCCGTAGACCATGGTCAGCAGGGCCCAGAGGGAGAAGACTAAGCTGAAGCCCCTGGCCACGGGGTTGAGGGGTATGATAACCAGCCTGGCGGCGGCGTAGGCCCCTATGCCGATCATCGCCGGGCTCAGCAGCGCCGAGATGGGCGTAGGGGCCTCGGCGTGGGCGTAGGGAAGCCAGATGTGGAGGCCGAAGACCGCCATCTTGGTGAAGAACCCGATCAAGATGGCGATGGCTATCCAGGGAGCCAGGGGGCTTCCGACGACGCCTCTGAGGGCCTCGATCTCGAAGCTCCCCGTCACCCAATAGCTGGAGAGGATTCCGGCCAGCAGCACGACGGCGCCGACGTGGGTCCAGAGGAAGTACATCATCCCTATGCGTTCTCGTTCTCCGTAGCCGTAGTTGTTGATGAGGGCCCAGCTTGGGACGAGCATCAGCTCGTAGAAGAGGTAGAACTCGATGAGGTTGGTGGCCATGACGGTCCCCATCATGCCGACGGCGTAGAGGAGGTAGAGGGCGTAGTAGGTTCCGTAGGCCCTTGGGTCGATGTGTTCTCCGGTCTCATGCTCCCACTCATGGAACCTATGCTCCATGTAGGGGATGCTGTAGAGGCTGACGAGGAGGCAGAGGATGTTTATGGTCAGCAGCATCCAGATGCTGAGGCCGTCGGCCAGCAGCCCGAAGGTCAAGCCTGCCTCGGGGGCCCATCGATAGATCTCCAGGTATGGGGAGCCTTCGGCGATCTCTAGCGCTACGCTGAGGAGCAGCGTCAGCGTATAAGCCAGGGGTATGAAGGCGAGCCATCCCGTCTGCCTCTTCAGGCTCCTCCCAGCCATGTAGGCTATGGGGGCGAAGGATAGGGGCACCACTAGGACCTGTATCAACCTATACATCTCTCACACCTCCACCTCGAACCTGATCCGAGGATGAGCCGATCCGCATCACACACCACCCGCCGGATAGAGCCATATCAACAAGAGGATGAGAAGTGTGAAGACGAGGGCTATATAGAGGATGTTGTAGGAGAGAACCCCCGTCTGAAGCCTCTTAACCCTGTGGTAGAGGCCTACAGCCGTCTGGGGGACGCCCTCGTTGAGCCCCCTATCGATGACCTCCCTCTCAAGCCCCTTGAAGAGGCTTAGACTCCCCTGGATGAAGGCCCAGGGGAGGCCCACATTCAACATGGGGTCGTAGAAGCCATCCTCAACACTCCTAAGGACGCCGCTGATAATGAGAGCCAGGCGGCTGGCAGCATCGCTCAGCCTGTCGAAGAGGGGGAGCTCCAAGCCGGACTGAACCCGATCCTTGAGGGTGAGGAGGCCGTCGACGAAGACGGCGTAGTAGGCCGGATTCATATACCACCGGTTCCAGAGGAAGCTGTGAATCCCCCTGAGGAGGCTGGACCTGGAGACAAGCCCCCAGGGGTCAGCCCTGCGGGAGAGATAGAAGAGCCAGCCTGGAAGGCCTCCGAGGAGGAGCATGGCAACCGAGGAGGAGACGGCCATCAACTTTAGTGGGGGCTTCACATGCTCCACGTGGACATGGATGTGGAGGTGGTGGAGCATATGATGCATCTGCTCCTCTATGAAGAGTTCTGGCGATAGGTGGGGGTTCACTAGGCCTATGAGACCTAGGAGGCCGACGCCGATGACGAGGGTGACGAGGATGGCGTAGGGGACCCACATCACTGGCGACGCCTCATGGATGTGGTGGCCGTGGTGCTCCAACTCCTCTATATGGTGGCTCTCGTGGCCGTAGAAGGTTCGGCTGAGGCATCGGAGGCTGTAGAGGAAGGTGAGGGCTGCGCTGAGGGCTGCGAGGATGAAGAGGCCTACGGCCAGGGGGGCCTCGGAGGAGAGGAGGCAGCTGAGGAAGACGGCGTCCTTGCTCCAGAAACCCGATAGGGGCGGTATGCCTGAGAGGCTGAGGAAGGCGACCAGCATCAGGCCGTGGGTTATGGGCATATATTTCTTCAGACCTCCCATGTCGAAGATGTAGATGGACTCGACGGCGTGGATGACGCTTCCGGCGCAGAGGAAGAGGGCTGCCTTGAAGAGGGCGTGGCTTACCAGGTGGAAGAGGCCTGCGGTCAGCCCCAGGAGGTAGCCACCCTCGGTGAGGCCTCCGACGCCGAGGGCCAGCATCATATACCCTATCTGGCTGACGGTGCTGTAGGCCAGTATCTTCTTCAGCTCCACGGAGACCAGGGCCTGGGAGGCTGCGAGGAAGGCTGTGAAGGCCCCGATGAAGGCGATGGCCGAGAAGTAGGTCAGGGCCTCCCCTACGCCGTGGTGCCAGTAGCCGAGGTAGAAGGCCGGCGACATCCTGGCGACGAGGTAGACTCCCGCCTTCACCATCGTCGCCGCGTGGATTAGGGCTGAAACCGACGTCGGCCCAGCCATAGCCTCCGGCAGCCACTCATGCAGCGGGAACTGGGCCGATTTGCCGCAGGGGCCTAGGAGGAAGAGGATGGCCGTCAGCGACAGCAGGCCAGGGGTGTGGGCGATGGCGTGGAGCCACTTGGGGGCCGTCTCGATGAGCTCCACGAAGTTTAGGGTTCCGGCGTAGTGGAAGATGATGAAGATGGCGGCGAGGAGGAAGACGTCGCCGACGCCGGTGACGACGAAGGCCTTCATCCCGCAGTGGGACGGCGGATACATCGGCGTCGGCGGCGGCCCCCCAAGCCACCTCTCCTTCTTATCCCGGTAGTAGAACCCTATGAGGCCGTAGCTGCACATGCCGACGCCCTCCCAGCCGATGAGCACCTGGATGAGGTTATCTGAGAGGACGAGGAGGAGCATGTTTCCGATGAAGAAGAGGAAGAAGAACCAGTAGCGGGTGAGGCAGGGGTCGCCGTGCATGTAGCCGACGCTGTAGACGACGATGAGGAAGGAGATGAAGGCGACGACGTTGGCCACGATGATGCTCAGGGGATCGACCAACACCCCCACCTCCAGGGGGTGGCCGCCGGGGAACTCGATCCAGGTGGTGAGCCTCAGGTCTCCAGGGTAATGCCCCGTCAAGAGGGTTGGAAGCATGGAGGCGGCGAAGACGACGGCGAGGAAGGCGAAGAAGACGGCGGCGTAATCCCTCAACTTATGGCCCAGCTTGTCGATGAGGGGCATGGAGAGGGCCCCTAGAATGGGGAGGATCCAGCAGAGCCAGGGGCCTGGATGATGAAGGACGACCTCTAGGGGCCTCATAGGTTTATCCCTCCAATTATATCACCTAACTCCCCCTCGACACCTTTAAAAGCATTTACCCAGCTCAAGGCCCCATCACCGCCGCCCTATACCGCTCCAGGCGGGTCACCAGGGCCCTGGAGGAGGCGAAGGCGTATCTCACAGCCGGCGTCGGGTATAGGCCGAAGAGGAGGATGAGGAAGGCCATCAGGAGGGTGACGGCCACCATCATCCAGGGGGCCTCCTTCGCCTCCCTCATCTCCCCTAGGGGGGTGGAGACGAGGGTCTTTAGAACCCTCAGGTAGTAGGCCATGCTGAAGGCGCTGTTGAGGACGCCGGCCACGGCGAGCAGGGGCCGTCCGGCCCCGAGGGCTGAGGAGAAAAGGATGAACTTGCTGATGAAGCCGCTCGTCGAGGGAACCCCGCCGAGGCCTAGGAGGGCTATGAAGAGGGTGAAGGCCGTGTAGGGCATCCTCCTCCCGACGCCGACGAGCCTCTTCAGGTCTCGGGTCCCCGTCTCGTGGACGATGTTCCCGGCGGCGAGGAAGGCGAGCCCCTTCATCAGGGAGTGGTTGAAGACGTGGAGCATCGTTCCCGCCACCCCGTAGGCCGTCCCCGTCGAGAGGCCTATGAGCATATATCCCACCTGGGCGATGCTGCTGTAGGCGAGCATCCTCTTGATGTCATCTTGCAACAGGGCCAAGACGTTGGCTGCCGTCATGGTTACGATGGACAGGGCCGCCATCAGGGAGCTGAAGAGCTCGGGGTGGAAGATGAGGTAGAAGACCCTCGTCATGGCGTAGAGACCTGTCTCGATGACGACGCCCGACAGCAGGGCGCTGATGGGGCTCGGAGCCTCCGGGTGGGCGTCCGGCAGCCAGGTGTGGAGGGGGACGATGGCCGCCTTGACGCCGAAGCCTATGAGGAGCGTCGAGAGCAGCATCAGCAGCCAGGGCGAGGGCTCCACGCCCCTCAGGCTGGCTGAAAGGTAGGCGAAGTTCAGCGTCCCCGTCAACCCGTAGAGGAGGGACATGCTGAGGAGCAGGAAGCCCCCGGCGGTGGCGCTCATGATGAGGTATTTGAAGCCCGCCTCGATGGGGGCCCACCGATGTTTGAGGAAGGCGACGAGGA
>LUCA01000043.1 GCA_001593875.1 Candidatus Bathyarchaeota archaeon B23 | reverse complement strand
TATCATGAAAAGAGATGATAGAGGAAATATGCTTAAAAGATATCTCCTGATGAACCCTGGCAAGAGAGCAGTAATGGAATGGGGGATTTTAGGACTCTCCACTTTTCTTAGTTTCTATTTTTCAATCCTACCAATTCCTTTCTCAAAGTATTTCTTGGGGATAGGGATCCTATTATTTATAGTCGGTGGATTGGTGCATGGGTTATCTCATAAATATCATAAACAGGCGCATGATAGTTCAGATGAAATCGAGCAAATTATAACATATGGAATATATTCAAAAATACGACATCCAGGATATTTAGGGATAATATTGAGTTAATTGGGTTTTTCTTTATGGTGGGGTAGTTTACTTCCAGTGATAATTGCTGTATCTTTTTCAGTAGGTGTAGTACTTACTGCTTTGGAAGAAGAAAAATATTTACTGGAGAAATTTGGAGGAGAGTATAAGAAGTATCTGGAGAAAGTGAAATGGAGGTTTATTCCAGGAATATTTTGATCAGGCTTCAGGAACTCTCAGCTTCGCTTCGGTGCTAACGCACTCGGACAACAGGCGGATATACGGCTCCGCCCAAATCTGCTCCGCTATCGCTCCGCAAACCCGCATATCCCCGAGACTTTTTATATCAACAATACCCCGCACCGGAAGTCATGCCTTCTAAATCAAACCTTCGGTGGGACGAAGTAAGGTTAAAATAATACCCTATCTAATTAGGATTAGTATTATTTATCATTACCCCATATCTCGCCCCGAGAGGGGCGTTGTATAACCCTCCCCGTAAGACCCCCTTCCTCCCATGGGGAGGGTTTCGCCCCTATAGGGCGCCCCGTATCGGATGTGGGGTGGTGGTGATGAAGGCGGTGATCCTGGCTGCCGGGAGAGGGGAGAGGCTCTCACCCCTGACGGATTGGATCCCTAAGCCACTGTTGAAGCTCGACGGCAAGCCCCTCATAGGCTATGTCCTGGAGGCCTTCGTGGAGGCTGGGGTAGACGACTTCATCATCGTCACCGGCCATCTGGGCGACCACCTGCGGAAGGGGGTGGAGGCCCTCCACCTGGAGGCTGAGATCCTCTTCATCCACAACCCTGACTACAGGCTGGGGAACGCCTCATCGCTGCTGGCCGCTAGGGACGCCCTCGCCGGCGAGAGGCACTTCCTCCTCTCGATGTCGGATCACATCATAGAGAGCCACCTCGTCGAGGCAGCCCTGAAGGCCTCTGGAGACGATCCCCTCCTCTGCGTCGACGCCTCGCCGAGATATCTAAGGGATGTGAAGGAGGCGACGAAGGTCCTGGTGGATGGAGAGGGCTACATAAGGCGCATCGGGAAGGAGCTGAGGCTCTGGAACGGCGTCGACACCGGCGTCTTCCTCCTGACCAGCGGCATCTTCGACGCCCTCCCCAGGGGCTGGGTTCCGCCATCGCTCTCCCACTGGATGAGGAGGCTGATAAGGGAGGACGTCCTAAAGGCCTGCGACGTCTCAGGCTGCTTCTGGCTCGACGTCGACACCTGGGACGACCTCTCCTGGGCCAGGAAGGTGTTGAGGGATGGAGAGGGCTGAGCTGGAGAGGCGATTGGAGAAGGCGAAGGGGGCCTCAGACCTCCTCGCCTACTATGTCCACAGGCCCATAGAGAACTGGATAGTGCTGAGGCTCGTCGATACGCCCGTCACCCCAAATCAGTTGACGCTGCTGACCAACGCCGTCGCCTATGTGGTGACGGCCCTCTTCTACCTCGGCCACCTCCTCCCCGGGTCGGTGCTCAGCTTCGTCGTCGGCATCCTCGACGGCCTGGATGGGAAGCTGGCCCGTGCGAAGGATATGATGACGAAGCTGGGGAAGTTGGAGCACGCCCTCGACCTCCTCTACGAGTTCTCCTGGCTGGCAGCCCTCGCCCTCTACCTCAGCCGAAGCGGCGGCCCCGAGCCCCTCGCCTATGCGATGGCCGCCATCGTCCTCATCGCCTTCTACCGCTACTGCTATGACATCTTCGGGAAGATGATGGGCGTCAGCCTAGACATCTACGGCCCCTTCGAGAGGGTCTTCCGACGGGTCGCCGGCAGGCGAAACCTCTACAACGTCCACATCCTCGCCGCCATCCTCCTGGGGGTGCCGGCCATCGCCCTGAAGACCATCACGATCCATGCGGCCATAACCGCCGTCGTCTACGCCTGGAGGGCGGCGACGCATCTCCACGTCGCCGACGTCGCCGGGATGAGGTAGGATGGCCCGCATCGCCTTAATGTCCAGCTGGAACGCCATCTGCGGAGTCTCCATCCACGCAGAGCTCATAGGGAGAGCCCTACTAAGCCTGGGCCACCAGTTGAGGGTCTTCGCCCCGCTGCAGTATGAGGATGACGACACCCATCGATGCTTCCAGGTCGATGAGCCCTACGTCGTCAGGAACTACTCCTTCCTCCGATACGGCGACCGATGCGTCGACGAAGCCCTCCTCTCCTCGCTATTCCTCGATCTCAAACCCCTCCAGGAGGGGAATTTCGACCTCCTCATCGTGGAGAAGCCCTCCTCAACGCCGTTGAGGAGATTGATGGAGTTCCTACCCCACTTCGAGGGGAGAACCCTAGCTGTGCTCCACGAATGTAGACGGCCTGACAACCCCCACTTCTACAAGGTCGAGTGGGATGCCATAACCCTCTTCGATGAGAGATACCTCCGCATCTTCTCAGGGGTCTTCCCCGAGGAGAGGCTTCACATCGTCCCCTATCCCTGCCACCCCCTCGAGCAGAGGGATAGGAGGGCTGAGAGGAGGCGGCTGGATATACCCGAAGGGGCGGAGGTCGTCTTCAGCTTCGGCAGGCTTCAGGAGCCCGAAGCCGTCGTCAGGGCCCTCAAACCCCTGTGGGGGGAGAGGCCTGAGCTGAGATATCTCTGCCTAGTGGGAGACCTAGACCTCTATGAGAGGCTGAGGAGGCTGGAGGCTGACCACCCCTCCCTGGAGGTGAGGTTCGATAGGCCTCCCATCGACGTCCTCTACGGATATCTAGCCGCAGCCGACGTCCTCCTCCTCCATAAGTTGGAGGGGGTGGGGGAGATCAAGCTCTCCAGCACGGCCCACCTCTGCCTCGGCTCCCTGACGCCGATACTCTGCTCCGACGTGAGCTACTTCTACCCCTTCCAGGGGGAGGTCTTGAAATATCGCAGCCTAAGGGAGATGAGGGAGCTGTTGAGCTCCCTCTTGGAGGGGGGCTTCGAGGAGTTGGGGGAGAGAGCCAAGAGGTTTGTGGAGGAGCGATCGGCCGAGAGGATAGCGGAGAGGCTGCTGGAGATCGGCCTGTGGGAGGGGGGGTAGGCTGAGGCCTCTCCTAACCGCCGAGGTGGCGCGGCAGATCCTCAGGGGCTCCAGGAGGGTATCCCTCGACCTCGGCCTCTCGAAGACCTGGGTGGAGCTCCGAGGCGGCGCCGTCCTCCTCCCCGGAGGCCTGAAGGTCTCCCTAGGGGAGCTGAGGCGCATCGCCGAGAGGGAGGAGGCCGTCTTCATCGTCGACGAGGCCGGCGTCCATATGGCCGCCCACGCCGACGGCCACTTCCATAAGCTGGTTCCGACGGAGGGGGCGCCGACGCTGGAGATCGACGGCATAAGGATGCACAGGACGAGGGGCGTGACCCCCGACCTCGACGCCGCCATGAAGCTGGAGGCCGTCGGGCTTAGGGGTGGACGGGTCCTCGACGTCTGCACGGGCCTGGGCTACACCGCCCTCGAAGCCCTCAGGAGGGGCGCCGAGCTCGTCATCTCCCTGGAGGTGAACCCCGTGGTGCTGAGGATGGCGGAGCTGAATCCCTGGTCCCGAGGCCTCTTCAGGGATAGACGTCTAAACCTCATCCTGGGAGACGCCTACGATGTTCTGCCCCTCCTCCCCGAGGGCTTCTTCGACTACGCCATCCATGACCCCCCGAGGTTTGCGCTGGCGGGCCACCTCTATAGCGGGGAGTTCTATCGGCGTCTCCTGAGGGTGCTCAGACCTGGTGGACGCCTCTTCCACTACACCGGTGAGCCGGGTTCACGGCGTCGACGCATAGACCTCAGGAGGGGGGTGATGAGGAGGCTTGGGGAGGCCGGCTTCATCGACCTACGCCATCATCGAGATGTGATGGGCGTCACCTGTCGGAGGCCGAAGTAAGAGATTAATAGAGGGCTGATTTCTCATATGGATCGAGCGGCCGTGGTCCAGCCTGGTCAAGATATCTGCCTGCCACGCAGAGGACCCGGGTTCGAATCCCGGCGGCCGCACCAATATTAGCAGGGTCTTACGGTCTCAAGTTTCGATCTATCGTATTTCTTCGTAATATCTTAACAGGTTGAGACATCTGGGGCAGAAACCCCGCCGCTTCTCATCGACCTCCCAGACGCTGTTGGAGAAGTGCATGACGCATCTAGGATCTGGGCAGTGCCTCAGCCTCAGGATGTGCCCCAACTCGTGGATGGCCTCCTTCACACAGCGCTCCAGATAAAGCCCAAGATTCTCCTTTAGGCCATAAAACTCCGGTCTTAGCCTATGCGTCGAGAGAATCGCCACTCCCCACTTTGGATCTGCTTCTCCGAAGACGAAGTTCAATCCTGGGGCATATATATCCAATAATGTAACTCCTAGAAGCCTATTTACCCCTATTCCCTTCTTTAAAGCCCTCAACTGCTCTAGAAATCTATCGGAGCGATACTGCCTCCTCCGGGGGTTGTAGGCCTTCGAGGGGGCCCTCCCCCTCATGGGCAGTATGTGGCATCTCGCCCCGGGTATCTCCCCCTCCAACCCCTCCCTTATGGCCTCCAGGATCTCCCTCCCCATCTCCTCTATGGGTAGAAGGGCCACCTCCACCTCCCGATCCCCCTTCTTCGGACACTCGAATCTTTTCGATCATATCCTAAAGTAAAAGATAATAGGGTATTAGAGATTAGTTGATCCGCCATGTCCCCTTCTCGGAGGCGTGAAGAGAAGTGGGTTGTCCGCGGTCTCTTATCCGCCTGTGAATGCTTCAGCTGCGAGAACAAGCTGGATCATAGACTCAGGGGTCTCAAGGTATATATCCTCTGCAGGGAACCCTGCCACTATAGGCCCATGAGGGGTGAGGTGGCCCCGAGGATCGAGGATATCGAGAGCGTAGAGGCCATCCACTGAGGATGGGGGATGATCTGCGACATCTGCGGCCTCGAGACCGACAGGAGGCATGCCCTCGACCTGAAGAGGGGAATCTGGTGCTGCCCTCGGTGCCTCCACGTCTACCAACGCCTTTGGGGGTATTACTCCAAGAAGGGCTACTCGAAGGAGAGGTGCATCGCCATCCTGAGGCGGATCGTGGAGAGGCAGAAGAGGGAGGGGAAGTGGGGGACACGCACCGTTTATAATACCGATCCACTATGAAAGACCGAGATGATACTCGCGAGAGGGAGGGTTGGGAAGGATTTCAGGTTGACGATCCCCAAGGAGGTTAGGGATCACCTCCACCTTGAGGGGGGTGAGGAACTAATCTTCTACACCGTCGAGGGCCTCGAGGGGCGAGTCTGTATCCGTAAGGGGAGCTGACGGCGCCTGGGGCCTCCATCGATGATGGACGGCACGCCTGCGTCTAGAGGGGTGTCTCATCGACGATAAAAATAGATATGACCTCATGAACTATTGGCTGGGGAAGGTATTGAAGGCCTACGTGCTGATGAACACGGATTTGGCGAAGGAGGAGGAGGTTGTTAAGGCTCTAAGGGAGATCGAGGGAGTGAAGGAGGCCTACGCCCTCTACGGCATCTACGACGTCATCGCGGAGGTGGAGGCCGAGACCATGGAGAAGATCAGGGAGATAGTCCTCACCAGGATCAGGAGGCTGGAGAGCGTCAGGACCACCATCACCCTCATCACCATGGGGGAGGGCCTCCCGAAGAAGTGAGATCCCTGTCCCCATAGTCGACTCCATCAAGGTTACACCAAATCAAAGTATCCTCCCACAGAGTTGAAACCAAGATGGACAGAGAGGTTGAGACGGGTCTATTGAGGAGGGTTAAGGCCAGACCCAGGGTTCTCCCCTACATGGACTTCGAGGCCAGGGTTCGATACCTCGCCTCCAGCCTCATAGTCACCATCCCCGCCAGGGTGGTGAGGGCGCTGGGGCTTAGGCTCGGCGACAGGGTCGTCGTGAGGGTGAAGACGGCTGAGGCAGCCGCCATCACGGCCCTTATGAGGTTTCCCCTCATCAGGTAGTAGGCCGTCAGGGCTATGGAGGGGATGATGAGGAGGAGCTCTAGCCTACGGCGATCCAGGGCGGCTCCCCTCCCACGGCCTTCTGGTAGACGGGCTCCACGCCCACCCTCTCCACGGCGATGATGGTCCTCCAGACGTCGATGTAGCTGGGGTATCTCTCCCTCAGGCATCGTATGA
>LUCA01000042.1:10730-16080 GCA_001593875.1 Candidatus Bathyarchaeota archaeon B23 | reverse complement strand
CACCTCGCCTCCAGCGGCTCCCTAGGCCTCCTCAACCCCCGCCTCTTCCTCCTCGGCCTCGCCGCCGTCTTCACGGCCGTCGCCGGCTCCAACGCCCTCAACTGCTACCTGGAGAGGGAGCTGGACACCCTCATGACGAGGACGAGGAGGAGGCCCCTGCCGAGGGGGGCCGTGAGGCCGAGGGACGCCCTCATCCTCTCCCTCTCCCTCCTGCTGGCCGCCCCCCTCCTCGCCCTCCTCCCCACCCCAGGGGCGTCATACCCCCTCCTCCTCTACCTGGCGGGGGTCTCCATCTACATCCTCCTCTATACGCTGCTCCTGAAGAGGAGGAGCAGGCTGAACATCCTCGCCGTGGCCCCCTCCGCCGCCACCCCCGTCTGGTATGGATGGATGCTCGGCGGAGCCCCCTTCGACCTCAGACCCCTCCTCCTGGGCCTCATCTCCTCCCTCTGGACCCTCCCCCACCTCTGGAGCCTAGCCTACGCCTACGCCAGGGATTACCGGAGGGGTGGGGTGCCCATGCTCCCAGCCGTCTCCCGAGGAGCGGTGGCCGTCCGGGTGATCCTCCTCTCCCTCATCGCCCTCCTAGCCTCCTCCCTCGCCCTCATCCCCCTCTCCAACTCCCCCATCTACCCGGCCTCAGCCCTATCGCTATGCCTCCTCCTTTCCTACCTCGCCCTGAGGTTCTATCTGGAGCCCTCGGGGAGGAGGGCCTGGAGACTCTTCAAGGCGACGTCGCCATACATCCTCCTCCTCCTCGCCTCCTACGCCCTGGATCAGAGCTGGGAAAGATTATTAGGGTGAGGAGGGAACTCTAGGTGAGCGTGAAGGACGATGGTGAGGGTCCTAGATGCGGATTTCCCTGAAGACCTCTACTACCATAGAGATCACATGTGGGTTAGGGTGGAGAATGGAAAAGCCCGAGTGGGCTACAACGACTGGGCTCAGAGGGCTGCGGGTAAGCTCGTCGCCATAAGGACTAGGAGGGTGGGGAGCACGGTGAAGATGGGGAAGACCCTGGGAACCGTCGAGAGCGGCAAGTGGGTCGGCCCCCTGAGGGCGCCGATATCGGGGAAGATCATCGAGCTGAATGAGGAGGTGCTGAGGAACCCCTCCCTCATCAACGAGGACCCCTATGGGAGGGGCTGGATCGCCGTCATCGAGCCCTCAAACCTGGAGGAGGAGCTATCCACCCTCATGAAGGGGTCCGAGAGGGAGGCCCTGGAGGCCTGGCTGAAGGAGGAGAAGGAGAAGCACGGCCTATAAGGGGTTCCCCCTCCACGACGGCGGAAGATTCAACGTCGACCCTCGAAGAGGATGACGCCGCCTCCCCACTACAACCGTTATATATTAAGTGGAGAACCCAAAATTAATGTTAGAGAGGACGGCTAGGCTCATAGCGGAGCTGGGTCTACCCGAAGGGGACGCCTACGATCTGACCACCTCCCCGCTGACCTTCCCCGACGGCGCCAACTACCGAATAGAGATCTCCGGCATCGAGAGGCTCTCGATCCTCCAGGCCCTCGTCGACGAGATGGATCGGAAGGACATCCCGGTTCACAGGATCATCAGCACCGTGATGGGGTCGACGCTGCTGAGCGATGAGGAGCTACTGGAGTTCGCAGAGCTGGCGAGGGATGCGAAGCTGGAGGTGATCCTCACCCCAGGCCCGAGGGCTCCCTGGGGTATAGGCCGACAGCTGGCCACGCCGGAGGGGTCGGTCTGCGGCCTCCGATACAGGGGGATGAGAGGGCTCATCGAGGTCGTCGACGACATCCTCCACTCCATAGACCTAGGCTTCAGGGGCTTCCTCGTCGTCGGGGAGGGAGGCCTCTACGTCCTCAACGAGCTGAGGAGGAGGGGACATATACCCAGCGACGTCGTCTTCAAGGTCTCCATCTTCGCCGGCCACGCCAACCCCGCCGGTGCCAAGGTGCTGGAGATGCTGGGAGCCGACACCTTCAACCCCGTCGGAGACCTCACCCTACCCCAGCTGGCGGCCATCAGGAAGGCGGTGAAGATACCCCTAGACCTCCACGTCTACCTCTTCGACGCCTGGGGAGGCTTCGTCAGGCTCTATGAGACCCCCGAGATGGCGAGGGTCTGCTCCCCCTGCTACTTCAAGATCGAGCCAGGCCCCAGCGTCGCTGCGCTGTATAAGCCCTGGGGTCGAGGCCTGGAGGAGCTGGCGAGAGATAAGGTGGCCTACGCCGAGAGGATCATAGGCCTCGTCGAGGAGAACTGGCCCGAGGGGAGGGTCTCAGAGGCGGGAGCCCCAGACCTAGCTATACCTAAGTCGACCTAGCCTCTCTTTTTCCCCTCAACAGATCATAGAGCCTCGAGGCGACACCCTCACCCTCCCAACCCCAGAAGGGGTCCAGCCTCCCGGCTGCGACGCCCCCCTCCTCATACTCCAAGGCCTGGAGGATCATCTCCAGCCGATCAGCCTGATGGACGATCACAGCCTCCGGGCTCTCCCTCCGCCGATACTCCCTCCAGAGATCCAGGTATTCCTCGGCCAGGGGGCGGGGGAGTCCGCTGAGGAGGAGCTGCATCGCCTCCTCCTCCCCTCGGAGATGATCCTCGCCGAGCCGCCTCTTCTCCTCAGGCGTCAGGTCTCCCACCTCGGATTCGGGGAGGTCGTGGAGGAGCGCCATCCTGAGGGCCCTCTCGCAGTCGACGCCCTCCAGGTCTGCGAGGAGCATCGCCAGTAGGGCCGCCCTGTAGCTGTGTTCAGCCACCGACTCGGGGTGGGGAACGCCCGCCCTCACCCACCCCCTCCTCAGGGTCCTCTTCAACCTCCCAGCGGCCCTGAGGAGCCTCAGCAGCCCCTCAAGGTTCACGGCTCAGCCCCCTAGAGGCCTCTGATGGAGTTCATCCCAGACGCCGTCTATCACGGCCTCCACCACCTCCCCCCTCTCGACGACGACCTCCATCCTATGCGGGGTGATCACCGGCAGCAGTATCTGGCCGCTTCGGTCCCCGTAGCCATAATATCTACATTGGAAGCTGATGGCTATCCTCCAGGAGCCGGCTGAGACCTCCTCGGCGGCCTCCACCCTAACCGAGTTGGGTATGCCGTCGAAGCTGAAGGTGGGTGAGGCCTTGAGGAAGTGGAGGGCCACCTCAACGGCCCTCTCCTCCGTGTAGGGGGTGGAGCTGAGGGAGAGGAGGAGGGAGAGGGTTGGGAAGAGGGAGACGACGAGGAGGGCGAGGACTAGACTCACTCGGAGGTCTAGATTCATGGCCATGCGTTGATATAATGGGAGGGGAATAGATAAAAGAGGTTCCAACAGTAGAGTGATGAGGTGAAGCTACTTGAAGCTGAAGTGGCTCGGCCACGCCAGCTGGAAGATCAAGGCCGCCGGCAAGACCATCTATATCGACCCCTATCAGGGGGATTACGATGAGAAGGCGGACATCATCCTCGTCACCCACTCCCACTTCGACCACTGCGACGTCAATAAGATCAAGTTGGTGAGGGGGGACGAGACCCTGGTCGTCGCCCCGGAGGACTGCGTCTCGAAGATTGGCCCCCCGGTTAAGACGCTGAAGCCGGGGGAGGAGACCACGGTAGATGAAGTCGTCATCGAGGCCGTGGAGTCCTACAACTATAAGAGATTCAGGTCCCCTGGAAACCCCTATCACCCCAAGGGCCTCGGCGTCGGCTACCTCATCCACGCCGAGGGTAAAACCATCTACCACGCCGGGGACACCGACTTCATCCCCGAGATGAAAGGGTTTAGGGGCATCGACGTCGCCCTCCTCCCCAGCGGGGGCACCTACACCATGGACAACGAGGAGGCAGCGGAGGCAGCGCTGGCCATAGAGCCCAAGATAGCCGTCCCCATGCACATCTGGGACACCGACCCGAGGGAGTTCAGAAGACGAGTGGAGTCTGTCTCCGACATCAGGGTCGTCATCCTCAGGCCTGGCGATACCCTCGACGTCTAGCTGGCGAGGCTTCAAGTTCTAGGGGTTCACACCTCTACTTCCCCTTCGCTCCCTTAGATCATACCTGCACTCGTCATCGCCTTCCAGGATCCAGGCCCTACGCTCCACCTCGATGTGGGGGTTGTACCCCTTATACTTCCAGATGTCCACATCGCAGTAGAGCTTCCCGAGCTCCAGGGCGTCCTTCTCGAACCAGACCTCGGCGAAGGGGCAGTAGGATTCCCTCGTAGGCCCACCCCAGCCCACCTCGGGGAGGTCTGAGACCCTCCTGAAGTTCTCCAGCGTCGGCTCCAGGCCCTCGGCGAGGGCCCTCTCCCTCATCCTCCTCCCCCTCTCCAGGCCGAAGCGCCTTACGGCCTCCCTCACCAGCTCCCTTCCACGCTCCTCCCCCAGCTCCTCCACCAGGAGGTTGGCGAAGTGATAGAAGAGGAGGCCGAACATCCGGCCCACCCGCCGGACCTGCTCGGCGGCCTCCTCCCTGGTGTAGACCTCCCTCACCCGGCCTCCCCTCCCAGGAGGACCTCCTCGAGGCTCATCCTCTGGGGCTTTATCGGCGCCTCAGCGGGCCAGCCGACGACGATGTGACACCTCGTCTCTATGTAGTCGGGCAGCCCGAAGCGCTCCCGGAGTCGACGCTCGGTCTCCTTGCCGTGGGTCAGCCATACGCCTCCAAGGCCCAGGGCGTGGGCCATCAATAGCATGTGGTCTGCCGCCGCCGCCGCGTCGTAGTAGATGTTCTGCGGCACCCTCTCATCGATAGCCAGCGCCCTGTAGATGCGCATATCCTGGCAGACGACAATCATCACCCCATTCTCGATGGGTATATCGCTCCTGACAAGCCTCTGATCCTCCGGGTCTCTCAGAACCAAGAATCTGGTGGCGCAGAGGTTGCACCCATGTGGAGCCATCAATCCGGCTCTCAGAATCTCCCTAAGCATCTCCTCGGGTACGGGCTTAAGGGTCCACTGCCTTATCGACCGGCGACCGTAGAGGAGTTTCTCGACGACCTCCATCTCCTCCTCCGTGAAAGGGTCTGGTAGGCTCGCCTCAGGCCTGACGGACTCCTCTCTCTCCACCGCCTCAGCCAGCTCCAGCATCTTCTGAGCCCACCGGAGGTCAGGGGCGTCCAGGGGAAGACCTCTGCTCCTCCAGATTTCCAACAGATGTCTCACCACCCTCCCAAAGCCCTTGGGAAGCTTCATCTTTCCCTCCAGTATCCGATATAGGTAGACCTCTATGGTATGGTGAGCCCTCTCCCTAATCAGGGCCCTAAGAATCATCGGGTCAAGCCTCATCAGGTCCTCCCTATCATAACTGAAAACCCTTAGGGACTCTTCCATAACTCCACCGATCTAGAGGATCCACTTTTAAATGGAAAAGGCTACTGTGCCGCCTA
>LUCA01000042.1:6557-10725 GCA_001593875.1 Candidatus Bathyarchaeota archaeon B23 | reverse complement strand
TCTCGTCGCTGCCCTGCGAGGAGCCGACTACAACCCCTCATCCTCTAGACCAGAAGTCTAGGGGAGGCTTCATCTCGCCTGGTATGGGAGATCTGTAGGTTCTCCCCCTAATCCTCCCTTGGAATTCCTCCCACGCCCTCTCGATTAGGATCCTCTTAGCGATGAGGTCCAGGGCGGCGCCCGCTATCACCTTAGAGGCGAAGATGAGAGACTGATGACCTAGGCCTGAAGCGGACTGGGCGACGACCTGCCATGAATGACCGGGGGTGCCGAGGACGAAGGCCGCGGTGCTGAACTCCATTGTGGGGGCCTGCCAGCTCACATCGGCAACGTCCGTCGAGCCCCTTCCAGGCTTCCCCTCATCCCAGGGATCCGGTATACTCCTGTCTACGAAGACATCCATCAATTCCTCCCAGCCAGGGCGCTCCGTCTTCCTAAGCGCCTCCCTCTTCTCCTCGGGTGGAATCGTCTCGGCTATCGCCCTCGCGAACTCCATATCCTCTTCGGAGTACTCTGGAGCGCCTATCTCCCTCATGTTCGATGTCACCACCTCGCTCAGAACCCTGTTGGTTATCTTGTTGTAGACTCCCTTGATGAACTCCACCTCAACCCTCGTCTCGGTCATCAGTGAGGCGCCCTCCGCGATCTTCAACACTCTCCGATAAATGGTCTCCAGCTGATCCCTCTCCGGAGCTCTGATGAGATACCAGCTTCTGGCGTAGTCGGGGACGATGTTGGGCTGCCTGCCCCCAGCCTCTATGACGTAGTGGATCCTGGCCTTCTCGGTGATATGTTCTCTGAGGTAGTTGACGCCTATGTTCATCAGCTCCACGGCGTCGAGGGCACTGCGCCCCTGCTCAGGCGACCCAGCGGCGTGAGAGGACCTCCCATAGAAGTGAAACCTCACAGAGTTATTGGCCAGGCTGCCAGAAAGGCTAGCTACGTTCATGGAGCCTGGATGATGGCTTAGAACCACGTCAACGCCCTTAAAAATCCCTTCCCTCACCATCCAGACCTTGCCGCTGAGGCTCTCCTCAGCAGGACATCCAAAGAACCTGACGGTGCCCCCCATGCCCCTCTCCTCCATCGCCACTTTCAGGGCGATGGCTCCTGCCATCCCTGAGGCGCCGTGGATGTTGTGTCCGCATCCGTGGCCGGGGGCGCCCTCCTCCAGGGGCTCTCTGTGTGGGAGGGGCTTCTGAGACAATCCTGGGAGGGCGTCGTACTCCCCCATGATGCCTATGAGTTCGCCCCAGGTGGCGACGAAGGCCGTCGGCATACCCGCCACACCCACCTCCACCTCAAAGCCGTGCCTCTCTAGGATATCAGCCAGGAGTCGAGATGATCTGTACTCCTGAAGCCCTATCTCGGCATACCTCCAGATGGTGTCGCTTATTCTGATTATCTCGCCCCGATTCTCCTCGATCCAGTTCCAAGCGACCTCCTTCATCAAAGCTATGGTAAAAAGATAGGTAGTTATAAATTGATGTCTGTCGGAGGCGCTCACCACGCGACCATCTTCTCCAAGACTGAGTCTGGAACCTTACCCTCTATGACATCCCTAATGGATGCCTCTATTATGTCTAGGCCCTCCATCAGCTCCTCCTCGCTTATCGTCAGCGGAGGCGCGATCCTAAGGACGTTCCCGAATCTGCCGAAGGAGATTATCACCAGCCCCCTCTCCCAGGCCCTCCAGCAGACCTTCATCGCCTCCACCCTAGCCGGCTCCCTCCTCTCCCTATCCCTCACCAGGTCGACGCCGATGAGGAGGCCCTTGCCCCGGACGTCGCCGATGAGCTCATAGGCCTCCATCATCTCCCTCAGCCGTCTCATCGCCGCCTCTCCCAGTCGCTCGGCCCTCTCCGTCAGCTCCTCCCCCTCTATGACGTCGAGGGTGGCGAGGGCTGCGGAGCAGGCGACGGGGTTCGCCTCGGTGGTGAAGAGGTGGGCTGGGGCCACCCACCGCTCCATCAGCTCGGCTCTGGCGATGAGGGCTGCCATGGGCAGTCCGGCGGCCATGGGCTTGGCGGCGATGACGGCGTCGGGCTCCACCTTCCAGTGCTCTATGGCGAACATCCTCCCCGTCCTGGCGAAGCCCGTCTGAACTTCCTCGTCGAAGAAGAGGATGCCCTGCTCCTCGCAGAGCCCCTTAAGCCTGGGCCAGAACTCCTCCGGCGGTATGATGATGCCGGCGTCCCCCTGGATGGGCTCGAGGATGAAGGTGGCCACCTCATCCGGCGGCAGCACCATCTCCAGCAGCGTCTCTATGTGGCCAAGGCAGTGGAGGCCGCAGTCGGGGTATTCGAGGCCGAAGTAGCATCGATAGCAGTCGGGGTAGGGGACGTGATAGACCTCGGGCAGCATCGGCCCCAGCCTCCGCCTCATCCTCGGCGTTATCGCCGAGAGGGTGAGGGCTCCATAGGTGGTGCCGTGATAGGAGCCGAGGAAGGAGACCACCTTCGGCCTCCCCGTCGACGCCCTGGCCAGCTTTATCGCCCCATCGTTGGCGTCGGACCCCGAGAGGCTGAAGGAGACCCTCTTCCTAAACCCCCCAGGCGTCAATTGGGTGAGGCGCTCAGCCAGGGCGACGGCCAGCTCGTAGTAGGTGTAGCCGAGGGTGTTGTGGATCAGCCTCCCCGCCTGCTCCCTGATGGCCTCCACCACCCTGGGATGGCAGTGGCCGACGTTGTTGACGGCGGCCCCGGAGAGGAAGTCGAGGTATTCATTCCCATCGACGTCCCAGAGCCTCGAGCCGGAGGCCCTCTCGACGACTAGGGGGTAGTAGGCGATCCTACTCGCCTGCGAGATGACCTCCCTATCCCTCCCCACGATCTCCAGGGACTTCTCCAGAGGCTTCATGCCAACTGATCGATGGCACGGTGAGGATATCACTGTTTTGGAGGCGTAAGTATTATATAGTTGAAGGTAAAGCTTTCTTCCTTCGGATGCGGCGCCTATCCCTCGATCCGGATCACCTCACCGGGAGATGGTGGTTCTACCTCCTCATCCTCCTCCTGGGATTCGTCCTGCTGCCGCCCTACGCCCAGGAGAGTTATAGGCCTTGGGAGATGGGGAGGATGGTGATGGAGACCCTGGGGAACGCGGTGATCGATGGACTCGTCGATATGCGTTGGCCCGCAGCCCTCCTCCACATCGTCGCCCTCCTCATCCTACTGGGCATAGCCCTGAAGGGCGAGGCGGCGGAGGGAGCCTTCAACCTCTACTCCTGCCTCACCTACTACATGATAGCCATCGGGCAGGGGGTGGGCTACACGGAGCGCTACGGCCTGGTGATCCTGACGGGGAACATCGTCGTCGTCCTCCTCGTCGCCACCCTCTGGGCCTGGGAGTGTAGGGTTCATAGGAACCAATTCCGAGGACCTGTGGAGAGGGCGAGGCTCTGGGTTCTCCCCCTCGCCCTCTGGGCCTTCTGGTCCCCCGCCAAGCCGGGCCTCGACCCCAGCTATCTGCTCTTCGGCTACTACGGTGTCGCCTACTGCCTCACCACTCCGGTTTTGCTGACGCCCCTCATCCTCCACTACCCCAACGTTAACCGCCCGGTGATGAGGGTGACCGCCTTCATAGGTCTCATCTTCGCGATCCTAAACGTCCTCTCCCCCCTCTACGGCGGAGACCTCTGGCAGGGACCCATCCTCCACCTTCCCCTCCTACGGACCTGCTTCTACGCCCTCCTATTGTCGAGGCGATGAGGCGGCCGATCTACTCGAAGTAGGAGGGGGGAACCATCGACCTCCCGCTCTCCTCCCTGAGGGCCTTCAGATCAGCCTTGATCTGGTTGTGAATCCTCCAGAACTCCTCCGGCATGTCGGGCTCTGCGCCATAGAACTCCTCGATGCGCCTCATCCTCCCCAGGAGCTTGTCGATCCTCAGCGAGAACTGTAGCTCATAGTCCTCACGTCTATAATCCTTATTCAACGCCTCCCTGAAGAGCGGTTTTAGGTCTTCATATCTCGGCAGATATCCGACGGAGGTCTTTAGGGCGTCGTATTCGTCGTTTATGCGCCCCTCAGCCCAGAGTATCCACACCTTCTTATCCAGCTTGTCGTTGAGGTATCTCCCCTCATGCTTCAGGAAGTAGTTGGTGGCATAAACCCTAGGAACCCTCCTAAGCCTCCGTCCAAACTCTATGTAGTCTCTGAGATACTTG
>LUCA01000042.1:0-6506 GCA_001593875.1 Candidatus Bathyarchaeota archaeon B23 | reverse complement strand
CCAACGCCGCCGGGGTCGTCTCCGACTCTATGGTGGCTCCGACGTAGACTCCATGCTCCCAGTTGAAGGCCTCATATATGGGGACATTCGTATCCGAGTCCCTCCCCCCGAAGAGGATCCCCTCTACGATGACTCCCTCGGGGTCGTCGAGCCTTGGATCGACGTTCTCCAGGTCTCTGAGGTGCAGCGTGTATCTGGCGTTTGGATGCGCCGGAGGTATTGGGTTCCCCTCCTCGTCGAGCTTACCCTCCCACCACTCGCCTGAGTGGTTTATCCCCCCCTTGGGGAGTTCACATCCCATCCCAAGCCAGTAGGGGACGCCGTCCACCACGAGGACATTTGAGAATATCAGCTCCTTGGGAGTGGTTAGGGCCTTATAGATGACGGGGTCGTCGATGGGGTTGACATCTTTGATGATGCCGAAGATTCCGCATTCGATGTTGACGGCCCTCGCATTCCCCTCCTCATCGATCCTGACGTAGGCTATATCGTCGCCCAGGATTTTATTTCCGGGGAGCATCGCCGTCGAGGTCTTTCCACAGGCGCTTGGGAAGGCCCCCGTGAAGTATGTCACCTTCCCCTTACCAATTGGGTGGATCCCCATGATGAGCATATGCTCCGCGAGCCAGCCCTCGTGGTGGGATTTATATATGGCGAGGCGTAGGGCGAGCTTCTTCAACCCCAGGCTGTTTCCGGCGTATTGATTGTTTACGGAGTAGACCTTCCCATCTATCAGGTCGATATATATCCTCCTCTTGTCGATGTTTCTTGAGCATCCCCTCTCATCCAGCTCCCCCGCCGAGTGTATGAAGGCGAAGAAGTTACTAGAGCCCCCCAGCTTCTTAAACTCCTCGTATCCGGCTCGGTAGAGCAGATCCTCGCTGTGGGCGACGTAGGCCGAGTCCGTCAGCTGTAGGGCGCAGATGGAGAAGCGGGAGCTCCTGGGGCCCAGGCAGAAGAATCTGACGAGCATCTCCTTCCCCCTCATCGCCCCATCCAGGAGCCTATGTATCTCCCTCAACCCCTCCTCCCGGTCTATGGTCTTGATCCAGGGGCTTATCCTCATCCCTGGGGGTAGAAGCACCCGTGTATGCTCCTTATCCCTCGCCTGGTCATGGTAGCCGTCATAGTGAACCGTATGCCCCTCCATCCTCAGCCTCATCTCTTCGCCGTTCCTGATCGCCAGCTCCCTCACATAGGCGATCTCATCGGGGTCATCGGTGATGATGGAGACCCTTTCAGGCTTACAGAGCCTCACATACTTCATAACTATCCGCCGGACATGGGGATTCCTAAGCTCCTCAAGCTTAGAGTAGTTCTCATCTCCTATTAACTCGCTGAGAGAATCCACCATTCTATGAAAAAGGCTGGCCGAGATTTAAAAGGCTTCAGCCTCAACCTCATCAGCGGAGGGATATCCCAACTTACCCCAAAGCCGGACAGCTTCCTCCACCAGTTCCTCTACACCTCCATAGGTTCCCTCGCTGAGATGCCTTAAAATACGCTCCAGAGGCACAGCCTTCGAGGGTTTAACCCAGCATCTCCAACGCCCACAGCGTTCGAGGAGGGTCTCCCTGGAGGCGGGCCAGTCGTCGAAGCCCCTCAGGGCCCAGTATAGGGAGGCTGGGCCGAAGGGTGAGGGGGGAGGCTCGCCCTCCCTCAGCAGCTTCAGGAACCTATAGGCGTCCCTATACATGGCGTAGTTGTTGAAGAAGACGTATATCCGCTTGGCCTCCAGGGCCTCCAGGCGTCTACGGAGCTCCAGGAGCTGGGCGTTGGTGTAGCTATATCTCAGGTTATACACCGTCAGGCCGTGGAGCCTGAAGTAGGCCGTCTCGCCGAGGGAGGCGGACATCAGCTTCAGGGGGTCGGTCACATGGATCAGGTCAAACCTCTCGAGCAGGGAACTGAGGCGCCTCCTGGCCCCGGCCTCCTCCCAGGCCGATCCACGGGTCTCCCAGGCCAGCTGGAAGGCCTCCCTGGAGACCTCCTCAAAGAAGGCCTCCGCCCCCCTGAAGGCCTCCTCCGACGGCCTGAGGCTGGTGGGGGTCTGGAGTAGCAGAAGCCAGGCGTTGCAGGCCTCCGCAGCCTCGTACATACGTTCCATGGCCTCCAGGGCTCTCTCCGTCGGCTTGAGCAGCTCCTCGTGGGTGATGCTCCGATGACACTTGATGGTGAACTCAAACTTCTCCGGGACGCAATGCCTCCAGCCTCTGTAGGTGGAGGGCCTGTGGAACCTGTAGAAGCTGCTGTTCACCTCGGCGACGGGGAACAGCTTGGCGTAGGCCTCCAGGAGGGGCCGCCCCTCCCGCTCCTTTGGAGAGAGGAACTCGTAGAGCCTGGACCAGCCGCAGGTTCCGACGAGGATCATCCAACAACGAGTTTGGGGAGGTTCCTATAAGGTTCTCCCTCGGCGGAAGTGTTAAGGAGGGATGCGTATCCCTCTCCATGAGGCCTATGGCGGAGGGTAAGCTGGAACGGGTTTGGATTCAGGAGCTGAGCAGGCCCGCCTTCGAGGAGTGGCTGGAGAGGGAGCCGGCCCCCGTCGTCGTCATCGGCTTGGGGTCCATAGAGCAGCACGGCCTCCATCTGCCGCTGGGAACCGATTCGTTGGGGGTCCGCCGCTTCATAGAGGAGGTGGCAAGGCGAACCAACAGCGTCTGCGTACACCCCTGCTGGCCGGGGTATTCGCCGCATCACATGGGCTTCAAGGGGACCATCACCTTCAGGGCGGAGACCCTGCTGAAGGTCATCCTAGACACCATCGGCAGCCTGGCGGCCCACGGTGTAAAGCGCTTCCTCCTCATCAACTTCCACGGCGGCAACACCAACATCGTCAACCTCGCCGCCCAGCTCGCCAGGAGGAGATTCAAGGTGATGGTCGCCACCCCGAGGGGGCCCACCCAGACGGAGCTGGCGAAGAAGATCCGATACCGGATGCAGCGGTACTTCGAGGTCCACTCGGGGCCGAGGGAGACGGCCTTCGCCCTCCACTACTTCCCGGAGCTGGTGGAGATGTGGAGGCTGGAGGGTTGGAGGAACACCTTCAGGGTTCACCCACAGCTGATGGAGTTCATGGACCCCGAGAGGGAGGACTATGAGCTCGTCAGCCAGGTCTTCATGGCCTGCCTTGAGCCCGACACCGACGACTTCACCTCCAGCGGCCAATACGCCACCTCGGATCCGAGGAAGGCAGACCCGGAGGAGGCGGCGAGATACGTCGAGGAGCGAATCCAGTTCCTCGTCGACTTCATCAACCTCTGGAAGACTATTCCGCTGCCGCCGGCCTATCGCTGTGAGCCCCCACCTTTTTCTGCCTAAACCTCTCGATGAGATCTCTCACCCGGGGCCTAAGCCTCGGAGGCAGCGAGGGGTCCTGGAGCCAGCTCTCCGCATCCCTCAGCCTCCTCCCCAGCCATCCTCGATCCCCCTCCATCTCAGCGAGGGAGAACTCCACCTCGGCCGCCCTGAGGTGGGCCTCATAGACCTCCGCTGGATGGCTGACGACGGTCTCCCGCCCTATGGCTATCCCCCTCCTCTTCAACTCGTCGATCTCAACCAACTCGTGGATCAGCAGATATCGACTCTCGAGGATCTCCCTCAGGGTGGTCCTGTCTCCCGTGGTGGTGGGGCCCAGGAGATACTCCAGGAACTCCCGGGGATTCACGGCTATGGGGTCATAGACCATCTCCTCCAGAAGGGGGATAACCAGCTCCAGGGCCTCGACGATATTCCTCAACCCTGCCCCACCGTGGCCTTCATCCTCCTAGCCTCTGCCACCATGGAGCCGCAGACCCCTCCGCCTACAAGGCAGATGAGGGCCCATAGGCTTCCAGGGAAGGAGCCCTCGAAGAGGAGTTGATAGAAGTATTCGATGATATAGGCGATGAGGGCCGTCACCATCCCCGGTCTGAAGGACTCCCCGACGCGTCTCAGGGCGACGAGGTAACCGCCCACCGAGCCTCCGACGATATGGATGATGATGAAGAGGGCTGAGAGGGGGGCCGTGTAGGCTGCGATCTCCTCCCACCCGAGGCCGACAAACTCATAGTAGGCTCCAAGGAGCTGGAGGGTCAGCAGGATGATGCCGAAGGCTAGGGAGGCGCCTGCGAGATACTCCCTCACCCTCCTCAGAGAATCCTCCAACCCTAATCATATTGGGTGTCGAGGGATTAAAAGGTAGACCCTCCCTGCAAAGGGATTTATAGCCTTTATATATGATATTTATAATTTATATTTGGGAAAGGGATATGGCTGTCATCACAGCTGGCAGGGTCGTTCCCCTCATCGCCTTAATTCTGGCGTGGGTCGCCACCTACGTCGGCATAAGGCTGGGGAAGCTCGGCAGGGTGAGGATCCGAAGGCTTCCGGCCTTAGATGCCATAGAGGAGGCTGTGGGGAGGGCTGTGGAGATGGGAAGGCCCGTCTTCGACATCTTCGGCATGGGGGACTTCACCAGCATCTACGCCACCCAGACCGTCGCTGGGCTTTCTATTCTCGGCTATGTCGCCCGCCTCTGCGCAAGGCTGGGGGCGAAGCTCTACTCGCCCCAGGCCTCGGTTCAGGTGATGCCCGTCGCCATAGAGATCGTCAGAGATGCCTACAGGGCTGAGGGGAAGCTGGAGGAGCTGGACATCGACGAGCAGCTCCCCTACTTCTCCGGCTCTCAATTCGCCTGGGCCAGCGGCGTCATCGGGACGGCTGCTAGGCTCAGGCCTGCAGCCAACATCATGATCGGCCCCTTCTGGGCTGAGTCCATGATGTTCGCCGAGACCTTCCACAGGGTTGGGGCGATGCAGATCGCTGGGACCGCCAGGCTGTATCAGATACCCTTCTTCGCAGCTGTCGCCGACTACGTCTTGATCGGCGAGGAGATCTTCGCCGCCGGAGCCTACGTCTCCAAGGACCCCCTCCAGGTTGGGTCCATCGCGGCTCAGGACTGGTATAAGCTGGTGGCCCTCATCCTCGGAGTCATTGGCGCCCTCTTGGCAACAGGCGGCGTCGGGGTGGTGAGTAAGTTCCTGACTTTTTGAGGTGGTCGAGATGGTAGATTATAGGCGTGACATCCCCCTCGCCATCACCTTCATCGTGGGCGTCATCGCCGTCTTGGACTACTACCTCGTCTTCCCGGAGGTGAAGCAGACCTTCACTGTGATCAAGAACTGGAACATCGTCGTCGCAGCCTTCGCCCTGGGCCTGGGAGCCGTCAACCTCTTCAGGGTTCACACCAGGCGCATCGCTGAGCGTAAGGGCCTAGACCGCTTCTTCAGCATCTGGCTCCTCTTCATGTTGATAGTCTACGTTGTCGTAGGCCTCAGCACCGGGAAGTTCACCGAGAGCCCCCAATACAAGGCCCTCTACAACGCCATCTACCTGCCGCTGGGGGCGACGATGTATTCATCGCTCTGCTTCTACATGGCCATCGGCGCCTATAAGGTGCTGAGGGTGAGGAACCTCGACTCCTTCCTCCTCTTCATAGCCGCCATCTTCGTGCTGCTGGGCAACACACCCCTCTTCCCGGCGTATCTACCGGGCCTCTTCTACACCAGGGAGTGGATCTTCAAGACCATCGTCAGCGGCTCCTATAGGGGCATCAGGATCGGCGTCGGCGTCGGAGCCGTCGTCCTAGGCATCAGAACCCTCATAGGGTTGGAGACCGGCTACCTCGGTAGGAGGGAGTGAGATGTCGATGTTAGAGAAACTTGGGGCGCTTCCCAGGGAGGTGGTGTTGGGCCTAGTCCTCATAGCGATGATTATACCGGCCATAAGACCTCTGGGGCTGCCCATCCTCGTCGGAGACATGGCCAGGGACTGGTATAGGGTCGTCGAGGAGCTCCCCGAGGGCTCCGTAGTCCTCTTCGACATCGGCTACGGCTCAGGCGGCTATCCAAGCCTAGGGCCGGCCAACGTCGCCGTCTTCCACCACTTCTTCAAGAGGGGGCTGAAGGTCGTCATCATGGCGACATCGGCCGAGGGGCCGCTGATGTATTCGCTGGTGATGGAGAAGGTGAAGCCCGAAGAACGCTATGGGGCTGTCTACGGCGAGGACTATGTCCTCCTCGGCTACATAGCCGGCGTCCAGACGGCTATGGCTGCGGTGCTGGGAGACCTCCACGCAGCCGTCTCCACCGACTACTTCGGGACATCCATAGCTGAGATACCGCTCCTGAGGGAGGTTAGGGGGGCTGAGGACATCGCCTTGGTGGCCTACCTCACCACGGCGGGGGAGACCGCCGAGGGATGGGTCTACCAGGCCTACAGCGCCTATGGGCTGCCGCTGCTCGGCGGCTTCCTCAGCATGATGACCCCTTCCCTCAAGCCCTACTACGACACAGGGCAGCTACTAGGCATCATCGACGGCTTGAAGGGGGCAGCTGACATGGAGTATCTCGTCGGCGTCCCAGGCGACGCCATCAGGAGCTCCGACATCCTCAGCTTCACCCAGACGATGGTGCTCATCTTCATCATCATCGGCAACGTCTCCTACTTCGGTGCCAAGATGGCGA
>LUCA01000041.1 GCA_001593875.1 Candidatus Bathyarchaeota archaeon B23 | reverse complement strand
CCCGACTCATCTCGCTACCTCCTAAACGGTGAATATGTTGAAGAAGGCTATGGAGATCCCCAGGAGGATGGACGAGTGGATCAATCCGGCGGCCAGATGTCCCCTGCTGATCTTCCCAGCTATCAGGCCACCGAAGACGGACTCCATGACGGATGCCCAGAAGAGTATAGACCTGTAGTAGCTTATATCTAAAACGTTTTGGACGATGGGGACGCCCGTCATCTCCGGGGTCTCCGAGGCGGTGGAGAGGGGGGCGAGGAACTGGAAGAGGATGACGTAGGAGATGACCATGAAGACTATGGAGCCCATATAGGCGAGGAGTATGTAGGGCCTCGTCTGCGCCTCCCTCTCATCCCTATACTCAGCGATCTCGTTGAAGAGGGAGACGGCGGCCTCCAACACCTCGACGATCCTGCCTCCGCTCTCGGAGGCCTCGACGAGGATGGTCGCCATCCTCATCGCTGAGGGCCTGACGAGGCTCTCCCCAAGCCACCTCAAGGAGCCCTCCAGGTCCGAGGTGAGGCTCAACCTCGCCATCGCCCTCTCCAGATACCCTGATATGGGGCCGTAATCCCTCTTGGCCGCCTCCTCCAGCGCCCTTATCAGGGTCTCCCCCGACCTCACGGCCTCCGCCAGGTCCCTGAGGAGGAGGGGGATATTCCTGTCGACGCCCCTCAGCCATCTGAAGTTGTTGAACTCGACGATGGAGGGCGGGAGGATGGCAGCGAGCAGCGTTAGGGCCAGGGAGTTGTTCACCCTCTGCTCCAGGGGGATGAGGTAGATCTCCGTCGGCCCTAGGATGCCGAGGAGGATGAAGAAGATGTAGAGGGTGAGGGCGACGGCCAGGGAGGAGGCCCAGACCATCAATCTAGCCCCGCGGTGGAAGTACGTCACTCCTCACCTCCCATGATCGCGTCTAGGACGATGGTGAACCCAGCCGCCATCGTCGGGATGCCGACGAAGACGAGGAGGTTCAGCTGGATCTGAGGAGGTATCCCCAGGGGGTTTCCGCCGATGACGGAGAGAACCGTGAGGATGAGGATGAAGAGTATTGGGGCGACGACCAGGAGGGAGACGTAGAGCTCCCCCAGGTAGACGAGGGTGCTCATCATCCTCTTCAGCTTCTCCCTCTTCCTCCCCAGCATCCTCCTCACCTCGTAGGTGAGGAGGCCCCTGAGGTCTCCACTCGTCTGGACGACGTTTCTCACCCCCTCCAGGAGCTTCTCCATCAGCTCCGATGGACTCCTCCTCGCCACATCTCTCAGGGCTGTGGGGACGTCGAAGCCGAAGACCCTCACATCGGCGATGAACTTGCCGGCGATCAGCCTCAACGCCTCGCTCTCCTCCACCTCCGAGATCCTCTCCATGATCCTCTCTATGGGGAGGCCGCCGGCTGAGAGGGCCGCCATATAGCTGAGGGCGTAGAGGAGGGAGTCATCTATCTGGGTCCTCCTCTGATTCCTCTTGTAGAGCGGATAGTAGAGGGAGAGGAGGAGGGTGAGGAGGCCGATGGTGGCTGAGGGTATGAAGATGGCCATCAGCAGCTTCAGCCCCCTGAGGGGGAGGAGCCAGGTGTGGAGGATGAGGAGGAGGACGACGGAGAGGGCGTAGGTCAACGTCGATAGGAGGGCCGTCCGCCTCATATAATCCTCATAGGGGGTTGAGAGGCCGCTCCTGGAGTAGATCTCCCTGAACTCCTGGGATAGGGCGCTCATCTCTCGGCTCCCAGCCTGGCGGCGCTGTATACCTCATCCGGCTTGAGGTAGTAGTCCCTGATGATCTGGGAGACCTCCTCGTAGGTGCTCATCCCCTTCTCCGCCATCCACCTCAGAATCCTCTCTCTCCTCTCCTGCTCCTCCATCAGCCTCTCCTTGGGGATATGCCTCATCTCCATGATCTGCCGGTAGGCGGATCGCTCCTCCCCCGTCGGAGGGTGATAGATGAAGGAGTCATCCTCCGGGTTCCACTCGTAGCGCTTCTGCAGCATCACCTCTCCATCGGGGGAGATGCCGGTGATCTCCTCCACGGCCACTATGCGCCTGGCGACCTCCTCCCCGAGCTTCACCCTCCTGATGAGGATGAGGACGTTCATCAGCGGCAGCATCATCCTCGGAATGTTCATCGGCTTCGTCAGCAGCCTCTTGATGGCGGCGTCGACGCTCTCGGCGTGGATGGTGCAGAGGCCTCCGTGGCCGACGGCTATGGCCTGAAACAGCGTGTAGGCCTCCTCGCCCCGGACCTCGCCGACGATGATGTAGTCAGGCCTCTGCCTGAGGGCTGACCTCAGGAGGTCGTAGAGGGTGACCTCCTCCACGCCAGGCTGGAAGCTGGGGCGGGTGACCATCGGTATCCAGTTCTCATGGAGCCTCAGCTCCCGGACCTCCTCGATGGTAACCACCTTCATCTCGGGGCGTATGAACATCCCTATGGCGTTGAGGAGCGACGTCTTCCCCGAGGCGGTGGCCCCGCAGATCATGATGCTCCTGAGGTTGTCTATGAGTATCCAGAGGTAGGCCGCTATCTCCGGGGAGAGGGTTCCTAGGTTTATCAGGTCGATGATGGTGTAGGGGTTGGCCCTCAGCTTCCTTATGGTGAAGGTGTTGCCCCGCTTGGAGATCTCATCGAGGGTGAGGTGCACCCTATAGCCCTCCGGGAGGGTTCCCTCCAGGATGGGGTGGGCCACCGAGATCTGATGCCCCGATCTATAGGCGAGCCTCCTCACTATGGCGTCCAACTCCTCCTCGCTGTCGTAGGAGAGGTTGGTTGGCATCGACTCATAGCGGCGATGCCAGACGTAGATGGGGGTCCTGACGCCGTTGCAGGAGATGTCCTCGATGTTGGGGTCCTTCATCAGTATGTCGATGCGGCCGTAGCCGAGGAAGTCCCTCTTCAGATAGTAGATGAACTTCTCCTCCGACTCCTTGGCGATCTTCCCCCTGAACCTCCTCAGCGTCCCCTTTATCTCCCCCCTCAGATATCTCTCCATCTCCCCCTCATCCTTCACGACGGAGAGGGGGATGTCGATGCGATCTATGAGCCGCCTCTTGACCTCCCTCAGTATGCTGTCCTCCTCCTCCGTCAGCGTCGGCTCCACCACCAGATACCTCAGCGCCCCCGTCTTCTCATCGATCTGGATGCCCGCGAAGCCGAAGGGGGGGTTGATCGGGTAGAACTCCTTGAAGATCAGGCCCTCCCTCTTGAGCTCCTCCTCCGCCATCTCATCCACCTCTCGGCTGCTGGACGATGCGCCTCTCAGCCGCCACGCTCCCGACGAGGACGTAGAGCTTGAAGACCTCCCCCTCAGGCGTCAAGGACTTCAGCGACAGCCTGTAGACGCCCTCCTCATCGGCGTGGATGAAGGCCGGGTTAGACAGCCCCTCGAACTCGACGGTGGTGCCGTTGCTGTAGATGTTGAGGCTGGCGTAGGGCCTCGGCTCCCCCGTCACGCCGTCGTAGACCCTAATCACATAGGTCTTATAGACGTCGTAGGGCAGCTCATCGGAGGAGTAGCTGTAATCCATCTTCAACCTATTCACCCGCTGTGTGAACTGCGAGGAGTGGCTGGAGGTCATCCTAAACCTCACCCTCCCGCCCTCAACGAAGTCTCCAGCCCTCTCCGTGACGTTAAGCCACCTCGTCTCGTTGGCCTCCGTGGAGGTGTAGGTGAGGTATCCGACGCCGCCTGAGGCGTAGGCGCCGGCCGTGTAGTTCCAGAGCTGGAGGACCACCCCGACGCCTGAGAGGGTGTGGTCGCTGACGAGCTTAAACCTCAGCTCCTCCGGATCGTCCGTGGGGACGTCGGTGAAGATGAAGGCCGTCGAGGCCGTGTAGCCGGCGCTCTCCCTCGGCTGATACTCCACCAGGTCCAGGCGGAGCTGTAAGGGGGTGGAGCCGTCCTTGACGCCCATCACCCTGATCCTCCAAGAGCCGTCCACATCCCTGAAGGCCTCGGGGTTGGAGGTGACGTTCTGCATCTTCATCTCATCCGTGTAGGGGTTAGGGCTTGATAGATAATTTATGTAGCCGTCGCCGGAGGTGGGGTAGCCTCCCGCCTCGAAGTCGTAGAGCTGGAGGGTGACGTTCACCTCACCGACGCTCCAGGAGGAGTCGATTCGCCATAGGAGGCTGAACCAATCCTCGGCGTCGCTGGAGCCGGTGAGCTCGACGGCGCAGGCCTGCTGTGGACGCATCGGCTTGAACTCCACCAGGTCCAGCTTGAACCTGAGGGGCGTCCCGCTTCCCTTCACCACCGTCGCCTTCAGCCTCCACCTCCCCGCCCCATCCCTGAATCTCTCGGGGTTGTCGGTGATGGTCTGGTTGACGGTCTCATCGGTGTTGGCCGTCGAGCTGGAGTTATAGTGAATATAGCCGTCGCCGGAGGTGGGGTAGCCTCCCGCCTCGAAGTCGTAGAGCTGGAGGGTGACGGAGGCCGAGGGGACTGTGCAGGCGGAGTCGACGATCCATGTCAACCCATTCCAATCATCGAGGTCGCTGCCTCCCCGCATCTCCACCTCGACGGTGCGCTCCGTCGGCTCGCCGTAGAGCTGGAAGGCGATCTCAAAGGTCTCGTAGGTGAGGGTGTTCACAGACTTGGTTGCCTCGATCTGCCCACCCATACTACTCCCATCCCACCTAGTTAGGACGAGGTCTCGACCATCGTCGACGGTTCCTATGAGCAACATCGCCTCCCCCACCCCCCTTGGATCAGCCCTCACCTGGACCCAGCGCTGATCGGTGGTCCTCCCCCAATATCGATACCATAAATTTTCTAAGAATGGCGTCCAACCCGTTCCAGGCGTCCATATCTTATAGCTGATGGCGTCGATATTTCGATCACCACCCACGACGATAAACCTCCCCTCTCCAGGCTCCCAATCGCCATCTAGGCATCGAGTGGCATAGGTCTCCATCCTATTATCCAGCCTCACCGACTGATCCCACTGACTGCCATCCCATACGACGGCGCAGGCGTCGTTGGCTTCATCCAAGCTGAGGAGCATCAATCTATTAAAGCCCTCAGCCCTCTGCCCCTTCATAACCAGCCACCTCATATTACTAGCCGCTCCGGGGTTGATGTCGAGAAAGCTCGGGGTACTCCAGGTGCCGGTATACCTCGTCCAGGCCACGAGATCTCCATAACCAGCTACCGCCATGAGGTAGCCGGTGGTGTATTCGTAGGCGAGGGCGGCGCACTCGTAATAGGGGGTGGAGACGGAGCTCGTTATCTCCTGCCACTCGCCCCAACTGGAGCCATTCCAGATGGCTGCATTCGCATCGCTGTTCGAACCATCGACGGCGACCATCCCGATCTCGTTGGAGCCCGCCTTGGGATTGGTCTCCAGGAGCACCCATCGATACCTAACGTGGTCGGAATGCCCTAGATCATCGATGTAATACTCCTCGCTCCAAGCTGTTCCATTCCAAATGCGATAGGAGAGATCTCTAGTTCCATCGGTGAGGGTGTTGGCGTATACCACGAGGGCTCTGCCGCTTGATCCCTCATAGGCGACGTCAAAGGGCCTGTCAGGGGTGGCTGGGGCGGTCGTCCAGACACGGCCTAGAAGCGTATAACTCCATTTGGTGCCGTTATAGACGTAGGCGTGGAGATAACCATCATCGCTGAGGGTGATGACCATCACCTCTTGAAGTCTCTCAAGCCGGGTGCAATAGGCGACTCTTATACTCCTCACATTGGCGGAGGCCGGAGGAAGTTCCATCTGCGATCCCCACGTCTCATAGAACTCCCTATACTTGGGGTACAAGGCGCCACTCCCATCCGTAGATCTATAGGCCACTAAGGCCCTGCTCGGCGTCGTGGTTGAGGCGGCTGAGATGTAGCTGTTGAACACCATGTAGACGTCGTCGTCGCTCCTCAGATCCGAGGGGCTCCCGGACAGCCTCTGGCTCCAGCCTAGGGGCGAGGCCTCATCGGGGTGGTATGGGGTCTCCTGGCTTGTCTCATAGCTCTGGAAGACCATGTAGGCGTCGTCCTCCTCCTCCAAGTCCGAGATGGAGCCTGAGACGTGGGTTGTGGAGCCCAGCAGGCTATAGCCGCTGGGGTGGTAGGAGATGGTGGAGACGCCCAGCTCGCTGAGGACCTGGAAGTAGTCGCCGTCCACCTCCTGGACGCTTCCCGGAAGCGTCCCTGAGACGTAGGTTCCCGTCTCGATGAGGTATTCTGAGGGGTAGCGATCCTTAGCCCAGAGGCCTCCAGGCGTGATCTCTATGATGGTGTCGGCGGAGACCTCTAGGCCTGGCGTGGCCTCCGCCTCGAAGATGTTTCCCCTTTCGGTGATGAGGAGGATGAGGTAGGTCTTCCCCTCGGTGAGGGTGAGGGAGGGGGAGGTGTAGGTGACGGTCTCGGAGGGGTCGATGTAGATATCCACCTCCCTGAAGGTCTGGGTCTCATCCTCCTGGTCCAATACCCCGATGTAAATGATGTGGGCCGTGTAGGGTCCCCGGTTGGTGATGGTCACCCGCAGCCTCCCCTCCGCGTCGGTCTTCACCCTCCTGATGGAGAGCTGCTCCTGCGTCCTCTCCAGGTCTAGTTGATGCATCTCCCTCACAACCCTCTGATAGGCCGTCTGGGTGCGGGTGTTGAGG
>LUCA01000040.1 GCA_001593875.1 Candidatus Bathyarchaeota archaeon B23 | reverse complement strand
GTTCACCCGTCTTCTCCTCCAGCCCTCTCACGATCTCGTTCAGCTTCTCCTCCCCCTCCTCAGGTATCCAGCCCTGGAGGATGGAGACGACGCTGGTCCTCAGCACTGGCACCCTTCGATCGGGTAGGCTTAGGAGGTGCAGCAGCGTCAAAGCCTCCTCCGGGAGGGTCGGCCTATCCACCTCCAGGAGGGCCCCAAGGGTGCGGCGTAGGCGTCTAATCCTCCCCACGAGCTCTGAGAGCCTCCTCCTCTCCGCCTCGATGAGCCTCCTATACTCCTCTTCCTCCTTCTCATACTGAGCCTTCACCTCCTCCCTCCTCTCGGGGCTAAGGGCCAGCAGGACATCTCTGGTCCCCAGGAGTTGGAAGATGTCCTCCACCTCGAAGAGTTGGAAGAGGACCTCAACCCACTCCCGGCGCTCCTCGGGGCCGAAGACATAGAGGTATCCCCTCTCGGCTGAGACCTCCACCACCTTGTAGCTGAGGTCCTCAAATCTCTTTAGATACGTGGGGAGGAGTTCCTCCAATGGGAGGCTCACGACGCCGACGGCGATGCATCTCTTCAACTCCTCAGGCTCCAGGGCCTTCAGGCTCTCAGCCCTAAACCTCGCCTCCCACGCCCCCCTCTCCAGCTCCCTGATCCTCTCAGCCCCCTTCCTCACCCTACTGGCCAGCTCCTCTAAGACGGCATTGGGGTCCTTGGCGAACCTCCTCAACTCCTCCTCTGAGAGGGCCGCCTCAACGGCCTGGACGCCGAGCTCCTCCAGCTCCTCCATGAGTTTTTGAAGCCTCTCCCGGAGGCTGTGGAGATCGACGACCCTCTCCTCCAGCCTCTTAAGCCTCTCAAACTCCTCTCCGGTTACCTCCTTCAGCTGGGCGATCCCTGCTTTGCCGATCTCCCTCAGGAGCAGAGGCTCATACTCCCTCGGCATGATGATGGTGAACTTCATCAAGGCGAATCAACTCTATGGGATGCTGAGGAGTTAAAAGTTTTTCTTCAAAACTCCTTAACGCCTCGCCCCCGCTCGGCGGCCTCCAGCCTCCTCAGGATATATCTCACCAGCATGAGGTATTGGGCGAGGATTAGGCCGACGGCGACGTATAGGATGAGGGGTTGCAAGCCTCTGAGGAGGGTTACTAGGAGGAGGGCGACGAGGGAGGCGGCGACGGGGATCATCAAGACAGCCAAGACAGCCCTTCGATGCTGGGCTAGGTGCTCATCTATACCCCCCATCTCACCTCCTCCTCAGCAGGACGCTGAAGGAGGTGAGGGCTGCAACTGAGATGCCCATCATGATGTCCCTGGAGGATACGACGCCCACCACCTCCTCATCCTCCACCACTATGAGTCTGCGGATCCCCCTCACCCTCATCTTCCTCATGGCGTCGAGTATGCTCGCCTCTCTCTCTATGGTGATAAGGGGCGTCGACATGATCTCCCTCACCCTCACCTCACAGGGGTCTCGGCATGGGGCGACAACCCTCTCCAACAGGTCCCTCTCGGTGACGATGCCTGCAGGCCTGCCCCTCTCCACCACCAGGACGCTTCCGATGTCCCTCTCCCTCATCAGCAGGGCTGCATCCCTCACGATGATCTCAGCGTCCACCGTCACGACGGGGCTGCTCATGATGTCCCCCACGACGGTGGGAATCCTCTCCAACTCAATCCTCCCCCTTCATCCAGCTGGGCCTCGCCTCTATCAGCGTCGTCGTCGCCTCGATCCCATCGATGACCCTCAACTTATTGAAGATGAAGCCATCCAGCTCCTCCAGGGAGTTCACCTCGACCTTGAGCACCAGATCATACTCTCCGTAGGTGAGGGAGATCTCCCTCACCTCCTTGAAGCTCCTCACCTTCTCATAGACCTCCTCATCCCTCGTCGGAAGGACCCTCACAAGGGTGTAACACCTGATCATCTGCCTCGCCCTACTATCATGTCAACAGGGAAAAAAGTTTTGGAGCTCTCAGCCCATTCAACCCCTCAACACCGCATAGATCTCCTGGAGGCCCAGCTCCCTGAGAACCCCCGCCGTCGCCTCGGCGTCGACGATGACAGACGCCTCCAGGAGGGTCTTGATGCCGGCATCGGACTCAAGCTGATCCTGACGCCAGAGGTAGATGATCCTCTTAGCCAGCTCCACGGGGACGGCGTCCCGCTCACTCGTCCCCAGGATGATCTCCACCAGCCTCTTAGCTAGGACATCCCTCAGCGAGAGCGGAATCTCCGAGACAGCCCTATCTAGACTCATGACGCCTCAGGATCGATATCCACATACGATTATTTATGACTAGAACTTAACACATCCGAAGTTCGGAGGGCGTGTAAATGAAGAAATCCATAGATGATCTCTAAAAACCTTAGGCTTCCTTTAAGGATTCTCCCGGATCATTCAAATTTATGTAAACTTACATCTGTTTTGAGGATATGATTTAAATTTTTCAAATCAATTTCGATGGGGATGGAAAAAATCTTTAATTTCATTTAGGATTTCTTCCATTCTCATTAGGAAAATTTTTAATTCCCCCCTCCTCTAATAGGTGTGTCCATCGACGTTGTAGATATGCGGATAATCAAATGTCTCATAGAGAACGCCAGGGCCACCTACAGATCCATAGCCGAGGAGGTAGGAGTGAGTGAGGCGACGGTGAAAAACCGGATAGATCGCCTCATAGAGGAGGGCATCATAAGGAGGTTCACCGTCATCCTCGACTACTACAAGTTGGGCAGGGCCATAAAGGCCTTCATAGGCCTCAAGACTCAGCCGGCTAAGCTCCAGGAGATCGTGGAGCACATCAAGAAGAACCCCGATGTCCACGTCCTCTACCGGACCAGCGGGGATGTGGACCTCCTCTTCGAGGTCATCTTCGAGAAGATGGAGGACCTCAACGAGTTTCTGGAGAGGGAGCTGAGGCTTGAGGGGATCCTAGGGACTGTCGTCACCATAGTCATCGGCCCCTACAAGCGGTGCCCCTGGACGGGTATCTAAAGGAAGGAAAGGACAAAGCCAAACTCCTTCTGGGGCTCCTCTTCAGGGTTAGGGGGGAGGGGTTGGATATCGGGCTATCGTGTAGGGACTATCAGGGGCTCCATGAGTATTTTGCGAGAGTGATGGCTTTATGGAGGGATCAGGAGGTTGGTAACTAGCTCAGCTACAGATACTCCTCCCTCTTCCTCCTCCTGGCTATGAAGATGGTGAGGCCCTCCACCTCAGTTCTATGCTCCTCCAACTCCACCTTGAACATCGTCTCTAGATAGCCCCTGAGATACTGCGTGGGGACGGCCAGGTTCTCAACCCTTATCTCGTTGCCTATCCTCTTGAAGACGCCCCAGCCGAAGTTCTCCAGCTCCTTGAGGACGATCATCCAGTTACCCGGCTTCGTCAGGTCTATCTCCCTGAACTCCGGTTTCAGGGCTTTCCTCTTCAGGGCGCAGAGGCTTCCGGCTCTATATATCTCGTATTCCGTGAGGAGCTCGAAGATGTCTAGGAGCATCCCCCTATCCATGATGATGACCCTGCTGCCTCCGATCCTATATACGTCGGGGAGCCAGTCGTGGATGGAGAGCTTCTTGAAGAAGATGAGGGCCTTCCTTACCCCCTCCTCCTTGCTCCTGATGAATCTCATCCTCTCTAGAAACTCTAGGTAGTTATAGAGGTCCTCCTCGATCTCCACGGTGACGACGGGCAACTGAGACCCTCAGACATCTACCTATGAGGGATAATAAAGATTTACAGCTTCCCCCTCATCCTCCTCATCATCAACCTATACCTCTGATATCTATCTTCAGGGGAGAACCTAGCTGGATGGGGTATGCGGACTTCGCCGCCGCAGAGGGGGCAACTCCCCCTCAGCGTATACCGATCACAGCGGTCGCAGTATCTCAGAAGCCAGACCAAGGCTTACTCCCTCTGGAAGGAGAGCTCCCCTCCCCCATGCCAGGCGTCCTCGGCGGCCTCCACCATCACCCTCAGGGCTGCCTCAGCCTTCTTATAGTCCTCAGCCCTCACCTCCACCCTGTATCTGGGGGCGCCGATGGCGTAGATGGAGACCTCCACTCCCTGGGCCTCAGCGGCCCTCTTCCCCTTCAGGAGGGCCTCCTTGATGATCTCGACGCCGTTGGGCTCGGTGGAGACGGCCTTGAAGAAGCCGTGGATGGTGACCCCCTTCAGGATGATCTTCTCCTCGCTTATCTCCGTCAAGGTCTCAGCCATCCTCTTCGAGACCTCGGCCTCCAGGAGGGCCTCCACCCCCCTCCTGACGGCGGCCTCCAGGCCTGTGTAGAGGCTGCCGTAGTGCTCCAGTATCTTCAGCCCCTCCCTGTAGGCCTCCTCCTCGTCGATGCCGAGCTTCTCAGCCGCCATCTTCAATATGGTCTCCGCCCTTCGCTCCTGCTTCCAGCTCTTCATCTTCCTCCTCCGCTCATCCCTCGAGACCCGCCTCAGCGATAGGTCGATCTCGCCCCTCGACCTATCGACCCTCAAGACCTGTAGGACGACCTTCTGGCCTTCCCGGACGAAGTCCCTGATGTTCCTCACCCAGGAGGGGCTGATCTCCGAGATGTGGAGTAGGCCCTCCTTGTTGTCGTATTCGTCGAGGGTGATGTAGGCCCCATAGCTCTCGATGCGTCTGACGGTGGCGACGACGAGTTCCCCCACCTCCGGCCACTCTGGTCTGCCGATCATGGGGTTCTCACCCCAGCTCCTTGACGACGACGCCGTGGATCTCCGCCTTGCCGCCCGTCGGCTTGGCGAGGACCTCGCCGCAGTTGTCGCATCGGACAACTCTGGAGGCGTGGCTGAAGATCATCTTCTCGCTCTGGCAGCCCCTGCATCTCACCCTCAGGAACTTTGATGAGGGTCTGGGGATGAGGTCCTCCCAGCTCATCAGACCACCTCCATCCTCTTCATCCTTACGCCCTTCCTGTGGAGGGTGTAGCCGCACTCCTTGCATCTCATCTTGAGGGTCTGCTTCTTCGTCGTCTTCGCCTTCCTCCGTAGGAGAGGATACTTCTGGCCTCCGTATCCCTTCTTCTCCTCCTCATGTCTCCGCTCACCCCAGCTGAGGGCACGCCTCTTCCCCGCCTTGTAGAGGGTGACGGTGAAGACCCTATGCGTCCTGCATCTAGGGCAGTAGGTCTTGATCTCCCTTGGGACCTTCATCCCCCAATCTCCACTTCCTTTGCGATGCCCCTCCTTATTAGGTTTTCAGCGTTCTCCTCCGGCAGTAGGGCCACATCCTCGGCCTTGAAGGGGCCGTAGGTCTTCATGTCGACGCCGATGATGGCCGGTATGGGCTGGAGGAAGCGGACGATCTTCATCCCCTTCGGCGGCCTCCCCCTCGGGATGGCCACCTCCCTCGGCTGGGAGCTCCTCATCTTCTCCAGGTGTTCAGCCATCAGCCTCCCGAGGGAGGCGTGGAGTCCCTTCTCCTCGGGGGTGAGGGCCTCTATGGGGAGGGCCCTCCCCTCCAGGACGGCCTCGACGATCTTCCTCACCCTCAGCTCCAGGAGCTCCCTCCACATCCTCTCGGCGTTCTCCCTCTCCCTCTCGGCGATCCTGCCGACGATGGAGCTCCGGTCCAGCATCCTCCCCTGCTCCCGGAGCCTCCTGGCGTAGTCCCTCATCTCCTCCAAGAAGCCCTCTGGAAGCCTCTGGAGCTCCCTACTCCAACGCTCCCTCCTCCAGGCCTCGAAGAGGCGTAGGTAGGGTCCCCTCATCCCACCAGCCTCGCCGCCCCCTTACAGAGGAGGTAGAGGGCTGCCTCCCCAGGCAGCTCCACCTCCTCCCCCCCATAGGGGCCGTAATGGGCTTCCCCGATCCTGAAGCGGGGAGCCCTCTCCACATAGACCTTTAGCATCCCACCCTTAAAGGCGACGGCCTCCACGAGGGGGTCATAGTCGTCGAGGCCCTCCACCGAGACCCTCTGGGCTATCAGACCCGTCCTCCCATGCAGCGTCCCAGGCAGCCTGATCAGCCTATGGAGATCGGTGGTGACGACGGTGTCGATGGCTGAGGCCTCCCTCCCCACGGCGGCCTCCACCAGCCGCTCGAGGTTCTTCCCCCTGATGAGGGTCAACAACCGACCTAGCCGCCCCTCCCTCAGCGCCCCTAGGAGGCCCTCCCTCATCTCCAGCATCTTCGACGCTGTCCGACGGCGAAGTCCGACCTCCATGAGGCCGTCGAGGTCTACCGTCTCCAGGTAGTCGTAGAGGGCCCTTAGGAGCCTCCCCCGCCACCCTCCCTCACTGAGCGTCGACTCAGTCGTCGACCTGAAGCCGTGCAGCTCGGCCCTAAGCCCCGTTCCGAGGATGTAGTCGACGATCTCCCTCCTAGCCGGCTGGTCCAGCCTCGTGATGTGGGGGCTTGAGACGTGGATGTGGTATCCCCTATGCCCGGTGAAGTTCACCTCCAGCTCCTCTGTCGGCGAGAAGCCGAAGTCGCCGATGAGGATGTCCAGCAGCTTCTGGGCCTCATGCCTCGCCGCATCTAGACATCGATCGCAGATCCACTTCTCCTCCTCGAAGGAGACCCCCCCACATCTGGGGCAGCGCTCAGGGGCCTCGCCGCTCCCCTCGAGGCCGCAGCCCTTACACCGCCACAGGTCATGCTCGGACTTACACGGCGTCTCTA
>LUCA01000039.1 GCA_001593875.1 Candidatus Bathyarchaeota archaeon B23 | reverse complement strand
GATAGAGGTGCCGAAGCAGATATTGGTGACGGGGAAGCGCAAGACGGCGGTCGCCAGGGTCCTCATCACCGAGGGCAAGGGCAGAGTGAGGATCAACAACATCCCCCTCCAACTCTACCAGCCCCAGATCGCCAGGGAGAAGATCCTGGAGCCCCTCCTCCTCGCAGGGGAGGACTTCGTCAAGAGGGTTGATATAAGGGTGAAGGTGGAGGGGGGCGGCTTCCTCAGCCAGGCCGAGGCCGCTAGGATGGGGATCGCCAAGGGCCTGGTGAGGTGGTTCAAGAGCAAGAAGCTGATGGACACCTTCCTAGAATACGATCGATCGATGCTCGTCGGCGACGGCAGGCAGAAGGAGGCCAAGAAGTTTGGAGGCCCAGGGGCGAGGAGGAGGAAGCAGAAGTCCTACAGGTGAGGCGGCGTGGGGAGGCTCCTCTCACCGATGGTTAAGCGTGGACGGAAGACGAGAGTCGGCAGGGGCTTTTCCCTGGGAGAGCTGAAGGAGGCGGGCATCACGCCGGATGAGGCCAGGCGTCTAGGCGTCCCCGTGGACTCCAGGAGGAGATCGACGCACCCGGAGAACGTGGAGATGCTCCGGGAGTGGATAGCGAGGGCGAGGGAGGAGGGGATCAGGGCTCCCAAGCCCAGGCAGGAGGCCAAGCCCCCCAGGGGCAGGGTCTACCGAGGCCTGACGAGTGCGGGAAAGAAGGTGAGGGGTTTAAGAAAGAGTAGGGGCTTTAGGGGGTTACCCTAGCTTCCCCAGAGCCCTCTCCAACCGGTCGAAGACCTCGTTTATTACGGCCTCGCTGGTGGCGATGCACATCCTGAGATGGCCCTCACCCCTGGAGCCGAAGTGGCTGCCGGCGGTGAACCTCAGCCCCGCCTCCTTTAAGAGGTGCTCCTCCAGCTCCTCGCTCCCCATCCCGTAGTCGAAGCGGGGGAACATCAGGTAGGTCCCCTCCAGCCGGGGCACCTCAACCCCGGGGAGCTCGGCGAACCTCTTCACGCAGATGGCCCTGATGCGGTGTAGATGCTCCATCACGGCCTCCCGCCACCACTGGAGGGTGTCGTCCAGCATCACCCGGGCCGCCGCCCTAGAGAGCGTCGAGGTGCCTCGGAGCAGCCCCCGGGCGAGGCTTCGAAGCTCCTCCATCATCTCCTTGTTGGTGGCGCAGAGGTAGCCCATCTGGAGACCTGCGACGCCGTAGGTCTTGGAGAAGCCCCAGACGGTCATGGTCCTCTCCTCGATCTCCGGGCTCAGCGATGCGAGGGTGAGGTGCCGCCGATCATCGAAGACGATGTCCTCCCAGAGCTCGTCGACGAGGACCGTCGCCCCATGATCCACTGCGACCTCCCCTATCCCCCGGAGCTCCTCCTCCGTCATCACCCGTCCACAGGGGTTGTGGGGGTTGCAGACGAAGATCAGCTTCGTCCTCGGGGTTATCAGCTCCTTAAGGCGTTCCACGTCGAAGCGGTAGCCCTCCTCCATCTCCAGCGGCCAGTAGAGGGGCTTGGTCCCCGTCATCTCCACGGCCCTGTAGAAGGGGTAGTACATCGGATCGGTGACGACCACCTCGTCGCCGGGCTTACAGGCATACTGAACCGCCAGCCAGAAGGTGGGGAGAACCCCCTGGGTGATGAGGATGTCGTCGGCCGACGCCTCCAGATGGTTTCTACGCCTGATCTTCTCGGCCATCGCCTCCCTCGCTTCCACGTCGTCGTCGTAGAAGAGCCTCTCCTCCTCCACGGCCTTGAGGAGGGCCTCCTTGATCTCGGGGGCGACGTGGAAGTCGGGGTCGGCGATCCAGAGCGGAATCACCCCGGCGGGGTCTCGCTTCCACTTGATCCTGGGCTTGGAGGCCATCTCCTCGACGGTGGNNAGTTCAATAGGGACTCCACAAACGAGGGCTCAGCTCTCCCCGTCTCAGCCATGGCAACCAATAGGTTGCCTCAAGACTATAAAACCGTGTCTAAACCCAGATTATACCATAAAATATGAAAAATCGAGAAATATGCGAGGAGAAGGCGATCATCCCCCTATACGGATCTGATGATCCTCGCCCCCTCGTCGTCTATCCCCGCTATGGCGACCCCTCGACCCGACGCCTCCTCCAGAAGCCCCGCCAGCCTCTCGGCCTCACCCTCCTCGACGAGGGAGAAGAGGGTCTCCCCCAGCATCGCCATGGTGCAGGGTAACCCCTCCTCGTCCACCCTCCTGAGCACCCTCATCAGCCTCGGGGTTATGAGGCCTAGATGCTCTGCGAAGCGTCTGGAGAGCTCCATGAAGCGTCGGGGGCTCCAACCCCTGCGGAGCTCCTCGACGAGTCTGCCTCCCAGCTCGTTGATCCGCCCCCTGAGAGCCGGGTCGGATAGTATGCTGGGCGTCGATATGGGGCCGAGATGGAGGTAGACGACTGAAAGGCCGCTGTGATCGAATCTCAGGGTTTTTCCAACTCCTGGGGCCCCCGGCTCTAGGGTGACGCCTACTCCCCCGGTGAGACAGGCGAGAACCGATCCCAACCCGGTCTGGCATTCGATCTCGGCCCTATGGGCCACCTGGGCGGCCTCCAGGGTGGTGAGGCCGAGGTTTAGGGCCTCGTTGAGGGCGAGGGCTAGGCTTAGAGCTCCGGCGCCGCTGGAGCTGAAGCCGGCTCCGATGGGCACCTCAACCCTATGCTCCACCAGGACCCTGAGGGGTCTGGGGGCCCTGGCGATGAGATATCTGAGAACCCAATCGGAGACTGGAGCCTCCACCTCCCGGCCATTTATCCTTATGGTATGCGACGGTCTATCGGCTTCCTCGACGGCGACGGCGGTGTATACGCCTCGATCTATGGAGACGCCGGCCCCCCTCGCCCCCCTCCTCAACGGGTCCTCGGGCTCGTCGCAGATCTGGAAGATGCCGGTGAGATGCCCTGGGGAGAAGGCCTCGGCGATCCTCATCCCATGGGTGAGGTAGGCCCAGTAGATAAAGGTTCAATCTCACAACAGTTGTAAGATCACGCCCACCCCAGGAGATGTGTATACTTCAACCCCGTCCCGGTGTTGAAGAGGACTATACGCTCATCGGCGTCCACCCAGCCCTCATCGACGAGCCTCCTCAGCCCCGCCAGGGTGGCGGCCCCCTCGGGGCAGGGGAAGACGCCCTCGAGCCTCGCCATCAGCCTCATGGCGCTGAGAATCTCATCGTCGCCGACAGCTACGGCTGTTCCCTGGCTCTCCCTGAGAACCCCGAGGATGAGGAAGTCGCCGAGGGCCTTGGGAACCCTCAGCCCCGAGGCGATGGTCTGGGCCCTAGGCCAGGGCTCAGCCTCCCCCCGGCCCTCCCGGAAGGCCTTGACTATGGGGGCGCATCCAGCTGCCTGAACCGAGACCATCCTGGGCCTACGCCCATCGATCCATCCTAGGGCCTGGAGCTCCTGGAAGCCCTTCCACATCCCGATGAGCCCTGTGCCGCCGCCGGTGGGGTAGATGACGACGTCGGGCAGCCTCCAATCCATCTGCTCCGCCAGCTCGTAGCCCATGGTCTTCTTCCCCTCCAACCGGTAGGGCTCTTTGAGCGTCGAGACCACCATCCAACTCGCCTCTCGAGCCCTCCCCTCCAGCAGCCTCGCCGCATCGGTGATGAGGCCCTCCACGAGGGTGACCTCGGCGCCGTAGGCCTCAGCCTCGACGATGTTCACCTCGGGGGCGTCCCTCGGCATGTAGACGTGGACCTCCAGGCCGGCCTTGGCGCCGTAGGCTGCGAGGGCTGCGGCGGCGTTCCCGGCTGAGGGCATCGCAACTCGCCTCACTCCCAGCTCCAGAGCCCTGGAGACGGCGACGGAGAGGCCCCGGGCCTTGAAGGTCCCGGTGGGGTTCAGCCCCTCATCCTTGATCCAGAGGGCCCTGAGGCCCAGCTCCTCTCCGAGTCTCCTCGCCCTCAGCAGCGGGGTCCAGCCCTCCCCTAGGGAGACGATGTGCCTGCGATCCCGGACGGGGAGAAGCTCGAGGTATCTCCAGAGGGTGGCATCCCTCCCCCTCAGCCGGCCCCTGTCGAGGAGGTCGACGGCCCTCTCTAGGTCGTATCTTGCGAGGAGGGGTTTCCCGCAGCGGGGGCAGACGGTCTGCACCCTCCCGGCGTCGAGGAGCTCTCCACATCTGGAGCATTCTAGATGGGTTAGGAGGGTCAACCCATCTGAAGTGGGGGTGAGGCCTTAAAGGGTTCCCGGCTGTGAAGGGGTGCTCTAAAGCCTTTTAATGGCGTCGGCTTACTGTTTAACCATGGCGAGATTGGAGAAGGTGGGGGAGGTCACCCACTACTACACCCGTATAGGGGTGGCGGTCATCAGGGTTACGGCGCCCATGAGGGTGGGGGATCGCATCGCCATCAAGGGGCACACCACCAACTTCGAGCAGGCCGTCGAGTCGATGCAGATAGAGCATGAGGATGTGGAGGAGGCGAGGCCCGGAGAGCTCGTCGGGCTTAAGGTCGTCGACAGGGTGAGGAAGGGAGACATCGTCTACAAGGTTTTGGAGGAGTGACTTCTCCTCGATTTATTTCCCGGAGGGGGGCAAAGCTTTTATTCTCCATCAGCTTTTCACCCTAACCCAGCAACGGGGGTTAGAGAGGTGAATCGTTTTCTTAAACCCTCAACACGGGGGGAGGGCAAAGTTAAACCCCCTGCGAGGGGGGAGAGCTAAGTGGGGTATTGCTTTATCTAACCCCAGCAGACCCCACCTGAGATACGGCGCCACGGTGGCGCCTAGAGCTTCTAGAGAGCATCTGAAGGAAAACGAGGAGAGGACATCAGGGGGTGCCATGGATGGCTGAGATGAGTGGGGCGGAGGCCTTCGTCAAGGCTTTGGAGGGGGAGGGCGTGGAGACCCTCTTCGGGGTTCCCGGCGGAGCCGTCATCCCCCTCTGCGACGCCCTCTACGAATCGGAGATCCGCTTCGTCCTGGCGAGGCATGAGCAGGGGGCTGCCCACATGGCCGACGGCTACGCCAGGGCCAGCGGCAGAGTCGGCGTCTGCCTCGCCACCTCCGGGCCGGGGGCGACGAACCTCGTCACCGGCATCACCACGGCGAACATCGACTCCTCGCCCGTCGTCGCCTTCACCGGCCAGGTTCCGACGTCGATGATCGGCACGGACGCATTTCAGGAGGTGGACATCATAGGGGTGACGGCGTCGATAACGAAGCATAACATCCAGGTGACGAGGCCGAGGGAGATACCCCCCGCCGTCAAGGCGGCCTTCTACATCGCCTCCACGGGGAGGAGGGGCGTAGTCCTCGTCGACCTGCCGAAGGACGCCCAGACCTCCGTGGAGGAGGTGGAGTTCCCGGAGCGGGTGGAGTTCAAGGGTTACCGCATCCACCCCGACCCCGATCCCAGGAGGCTGGACCGGGCGGCTACGCTGCTGGCGTCGGCTGAGAGACCCGTCATCCTCGCCGGGGGAGGCGTCATCGCCTCCGACGCCTGCGGGGAGCTCTTGGAGCTGGCGGAGCTGTTGATGGCGCCGGTGGCGACGACGCTGATGGGTAAGGGAGCCATCCCCAGCGGCCACCCCCTCTACGTCGGTATGTGCGGGATGCATGGAACCTGGGAGGCGAATCACCTGGTCTCCGAGGCCGACTCCCTCCTGGTCGTCGGCTCCAGGCTCTCGGATCGGACGACGGGGAGGGTGGAGGAGTTCACAGAGGCCAAGTTGATCCACGTCGACATCGATGCCAGCGAGTTCGATAAGAACGTGGAGTCCTGGATGAGGGTGAGGGGAGACGCCAAGCTCGCCCTCAGGGGCCTCATAGAGAGGTTGAGGCATATCTCGACGAGGGAGCACAGCGGATGGCTGGGGAGGTTGGAGGAGTTGAGGGGGCAGTACAGGGAGGTGAAGCGGGAGGAAGGGGAGGGGGTGAAGCCCCCCGACCTGATGAGGGCGTTGAGGAGGCTCCTGCCGAGGGACGCCATCGTGACGACGGAGGTGGGCCAGTGCCAGATGTGGGCCGCCCTCCACCTCGACGTCTACGCCCCCAGGACCTTCCTCAGCTCCGGCGGCCTGGGGACGATGGGCTGGGGCTTCCCGGCAGCCATAGGGGCGAAGGCCGCCAAGCCCGATGTGCCGGTGGTGGATATAGCCGGCGACGGCAGCTTCGGGATGACGGAGAACAACCTCGCCACCTCGGTGGAGGAGGGGCTGCCGGTCATCGTCCTCATCCTCAACAACAGGGTGCTGGGGATGGTGGCCCAGTGGCAGAGGCTCTTCTACGGCAGACGCTACTTCGGCGTCCACCTGGGGGACAGCCCCGACTTCGTGAAGCTGGCCGAGGCCTATGGGGCGGTGGGCGTGAGGCCGGGCTCCATAGGGGAGTTCGAGGCGGCGGTGAAGGAGGCGATGAGGAGCGAGGTGGCCATCGTCATCGACGTCCCCATCGACTCGGAGGAGAACGTCTTCCCCATGGTGCCCCCGGGGAGGGGGCTGAGGGAGATACTGGTGGAGGGATAGAGGATGGCTCCGTTGAACACCATAGCCTTCATCGTCGAGAATCGGCCGGGAGTCCTCTTCAAGGTCTCCAACATGTTCAGGAGGAGGGGCTACAACATAGAAAGCATCTCCGTCGGCCCCCTCACGGATCGAAGCCTGGCGAGGATGACGGTGACCGTCGAGGCCGATGGGAGGATGCTGAGGAACCTGATAGAGCAGCTGGAGAGGATGGTGGAGGTGGTGAGGGTCAAACCCCTAGACCGGAGGAGGACGGTGATGAGGGAGATGGCGCTGGTGAAGCTCAACACCGCCGACCCCATGGCGAGGGAGGAGGCCCTGAAGCTGGTGAACAGCCATCACGGGCTAATCCTAGACATCGATGAGATGCACCTCGTCGCAGAGGTGACCGGAACCCCGGAGGAGATAGACCGCTTCCTGGAGGAGGTGAGGCCTATAGGGATAGTGGAGCTCTCCAGAACCGGTGCGACGGCCCTGGAGAGGGGGAGCGTGAGGCTATGAGGGTCTACCACGACGAGGATATAGACCTGGACCTCCTCAGGGGGCGCACCGTGGCCGTCATAGGCTACGGCAGCCAGGGCCGTGCTCAGGCCCTCAACATGAGGGACAGCGGCCTCGATGTCGTCATCGGCCTCAGGAGGGGGGCCTCCTGGACCAGGGCTGAGGAGGAGGGCTTCGACGTCCACCCGGTGTCGGAGGCGGCGGAGCTGGGCGACATCATCGTGATGCTGATACCGGATATGGCTCAGCCCAAGGTCTACGAGGATCAGATAAGGCCCCACCTCTCGGAGGGGAAGACGCTTCAATTCGCCCACGGCTTCAACATCCACTTCGGCAGGATCACCCCGCCCGAATTCGTCGACGTCATCATGGTCGCCCCCAAGGCCCCCGGACCGGAGATGCGGCGGCAATACGAGGCCGGCTTCGGCGTCCCGGCTCTCGTCGCCGTCCACCAAGACTACACGGGGGAGGCGAGGGCTAAGGCCCTGGCGATGGCCAAGGCCATAGGCTCGGGGAGGGTCGGCATCCTGGAGACCACCTTCAGGGAGGAGACCGAGAGCGACCTCTTCGGGGAGCAGGCCGTCCTCTGCGGAGGCGTAGACCAGCTCATAAGGCGGGGCTTCAAGGTCCTCGTGGAGGCCGGCTATCCGCCGGAGCTCGCCTACTTCGAGGTGCTCAACGAGCTGAAGCTCATCGTCGACCTCATCTATAGGCAGGGCATCAGCGGCATGTATAGAGCCGTCTCGGAGACCGCCAGGTATGGAGGCCTCTCCATAGGCCCAGCGATCATCGACGACCACGTGGAGGAGAATATGCGGAGAGCCCTCAAGGCCGTCAGGGATGGAGGCTTCGCCGAGCGGTGGATCGAGGAGTATGAGCGGGGATGCCCGGAGCTCCAGAGGCTGCTGGAGGAGTGCGAAAACCTGGAGATCGAGAGGGTGGGCAGAGAGATCAGGCGGATGGCCGGGGGAGTCTAAGGGGCTCGCCTAGTAGGGCCATAGTAGGGGCAGCGCCCAGAAGACGAAGTCGGCGACGGCGTGGGCGATGGCCGCCGCCTCATACCCCCATCTATGATAGAGGACGGCGAAGACCAGGGAGATCAGGAGGTTCAGACCGTTCAACGCCTCCAGGGGGTTGTGCCAGAGCTCGAACAACACGGCGGAGCCCACCGCAGCGAGGACAGAGCCATAACGACGCCCCCTGAGGGCCCAGAGGAGCATCGTCTGAGCTCCGAGGCGGAATAGAACCTCCTCCTTAGCCAGGTTGGAGAAACCGGTGCCGAGGGCCATCGGGAGGAGGGGCTGATCGGGGAAGAAGCGACGGCCATATGCGAGGCTGTAGGCGGCGACGAGGGCTGCGGCGCTTAGGCCGCCCAGCAGGCCCACCCCGATCCATCGGGATGATCGAGCTTCAGCCGGCTTTAGATAGGTGAAGCCGTCGATGGGGAGATGGGGGAGGTATATCAGCGATAGGCGGGTGATCAGATAGACCTCTCCGGCGTAGAAGAGCGGTGCCAGGAGGGAGGGGGGGAGGGGGAGCTCCTCATACCTCGGGAT
>LUCA01000038.1 GCA_001593875.1 Candidatus Bathyarchaeota archaeon B23 | reverse complement strand
CATCTGATATTGGTCGTCGAAGACGGCGACGTCGACGCCCACCATGGAGGCTGGATGCTTGAAGAAGAGCTTCACATACTCCTCCGATAGGCGGTAATCCCTCGTCGCCCCCCGAGCATCGGGGTCCTCAGCTATGAGGTCGAAGAGGGTGTCGAGGGGGTCGCCCTGCCGCATCTCGGCGACCTCGGCGAGCGTCTTCCCGTTATACTCCTCCTGCTTATGCCTCACCACCATTATGTTCTCGGCCCACCGGGGGTTGGTGTTCGGGTTTATATGCACCCTTATGAACCACTTCCCCGCTGCGAGGGCCTCCTTCACCTCCCTCCTGAAGTCCTCAACCCTCAGCCACCTGGCTAGGGCCTCCCTCGAGCCCAGCAGCCTAAGCCAGGGCGTCAGGTGGAGGCTGCAGAGGTAGGGCATGGGATTCCAGCCGTAGTAGGGGATGACGTCGAAGGTCACCTTGAAGCCCTCGGCCCTCGCCTCGTCGATGAGTTGGAGCGTCGCCCTCCCCACGGCCTCCTGGAGAACCGGCGGAGGCGGCGGATAGACGTCGTAGCCGCCGTATAGGTGGGCGATCTGGAGGGGGATCCGGGTCCTCCTGCAGGTGTCTATCACCTCCGCTATCCCCCTAATCCTCTCTGGCAATCTGGCTCCGGCGGCGATATCTCTCCGCCGACCGGTCCTCCTCCAGTGGGGGGAGTAGATGCCCCCATACTCCCTCAGGACGGCGACGCATTCGTCGATCTCGGATTTATCCGCAAAGACGTCGGGGTCGTAGTCCAGGCCGGTGGACATGCCGATGCACCCCTCCTCCATCGCGGCCCTCACCAACTCCTTCATTTCCTCCAACTCCTCGGGCTTGGAGTGCCTCTTGTAGTCCCTCCCCATGACGGCGTAACGGATGGTTCCATGGCCCACGAGGGGGACGTAGTTTATGGAGATGCCCGTCTGCTCCACACGCTTGAAGAAGCCCTCCATCGTCGTCCAGTCGATCCTCCAGCCGAATTTGGCCTCCATCCACTCGTTGACGGTTTCTAGGGGGAAGAGGGGGGGCGGATAGTAGATGTAGGGATGCAGCTCGGCGAGGTAGTCGATGAGCAGCCACGGCAGCCTGATATACTCCCTAAGCGGGGCCGGCGAGCCCCCGCATTGACCCCCCACGAAGGTGGTGACCCCCTGCATCACGTAGCTCTCGCAGAGGGGATACCAGAGCAGCGTCCAATCCGCATGGCTGTGGGCGTCGATGAATCCTGGGGAGGCAATCAGGCCCTTAGCCTCGATCTCAGTCTCAGCTTCACCCTTTACATCTCCTAGAGCCTCGATTCGATCGCCCTTAACGCCGATGGATCCCTTGTAGGGCGGATGTCCACTTCCATCGACGATTAGGGCATCCCGGATCAGGAGGTCATACTCTTCCATCACTATTAATTGACCTTTAGGCCTTAAATCCCTTAGCGGAGCTCCTCGAAGAGCCTTAGATACTTCTCTGCGATCACCTTTGGGGAGCGTTCCTCCACGAAGCTCCTTGCCCTCCTCATCGTCTCCTCAACTCCGCCCCTGCCGCCCCTGAGGGCCCTCACCAACAGCCTCCTCAGCTCCACCCTGTCGGAATATTTTAGAACGACGCCCTCAAAGGGTAAGAAGTATTCCGAGAGCCTGGGAACTAGGAGGGGCCTCTGAGCTCCCAAGAGCTGGTAGACGGCTGTGGAGGTGACTGCTATGGGGTATGGAGGCGCCCTCACCTTGTGTAGTATCACCGCGTCCGAAGCCAGGACGTAAAGGTCTAACTCCTCATCGGTGAGGGGGCGGGTTCTCCTAAACTCGGTCTGAGGATAGGCGAAGACCTCCTCCCCCTCCTTGGCGAGGATCAGGAGCCTCGCCTCCTCCAACCCCTCGGCGGGGAGCTCCGGCAGGTAGGGTGTGTATCCCCCTAGGGCGTAGACGAGGATGAGGGGGCCCTCCACCTCCAGGCCCAGCCTTTCCCTCAGCTGGGCTCTATCCCCATCCCTCAAGGGGTAGCAGGGGAAGGGTATGTAGATGGCCTTCTCCCCGTAGAGCTTCTCGGCGAACCAGCGCTGACGCTCGTCGATGTAGACAGCGGCGTCCCATTTGAAGGAGTAGAAGATCGGGGGTTGGGGAGGCTTAGGGCCTAGGATGGTGTTCTCATGCAGTATATGCACAACGGCTCCGGCTCGACGCCTAATGAGGCTGAAGATTCTTGAGAGGGGCTCCATGGGGAGCATCTTCAGGTCTTCGATGAGGAGTACATCGTAGTCCTCCATCAGTAGGGGCCTGGGGTCTAGGTAGTTGGTCCTAGTTGAGGTGCCGAAGCACCGCTTGACATAAGGCTCGTCCTCGCCGAAGAGGACTCTGCCATGAAAGTCTTCGGGAATGTAAGAGAACACCCTGACCTCCAGGCCCATCTCCCTCCAAGCGTGAACCAGGGGCTTGGCGTGAATGTAGACCCCCGAATCGGAGTTCCACGCCGTCATGATGGCTATACGCTTAACCGCCAACCCTCAGCACCGAGGATATATCTAGTTGAAGCCTATAATAATCGATGCCCATGAGCCTGGAGAGGAGGCTGGCCGAGAGATGTCGTGAGGCCTTGAGGGAGCTCAAGGGCTTCAGGAAGCCGAGGGTTGAGGACATCTTCCAGGCTGGGAGGATCTACATAGGGCCTAGAGATCTCTACATAGAGAACTACATCAGGCGAAAACCCCTCTCAGCCTTCAACCCAGGAGCCTTGCTGAGGGGTGGGGAGCTCCACATCTTCCCCCGATGCATCTTTGAATATTATAACTACTCCTCCTCCATCGCCCACTTCACCCTCGATGTCGGGGAAGTCTTGGAAGGAGGGGGGGAGGGGCCCCTGAGGGTGGAGCTTATTCTCTGGCCTAGGGAGCTGTGGGACAGCAGGGGATGCGAAGACGCCAGACTCTATGAGGGTGGAGGTAGGCTCCTCCTCCTATACACCGGCGTCGGCTACATGGAGGTAGGAGGAAAGAAGACCTTTGTCCAAGCCCTGGCGGAGTTCAAGGGGGATTGGAGAGAGGTGAGGCGTGGATACTTCACCATCATAGAGGCCGGCGAAGTCTACACGCCTAGGAGCAAGGACTCGGCCATCCTCACACTGAAGGGGTCGGAGGCCTCGATGTTGACGAGGCCGACGATAAGGGGTATGAGCTTCTGCTGGAGATGCCGAGCCGACATGGATGAGATGATGATGCACACCCTAGAGCCTGTCCTAGCTCCCGAGGAGTGGGAGGCGAAGACGGGGTGGTCCACCAACGCCCTCAGGCTCTCGGGGGAGGAGTACCTAGTGGGCTGGCATGCAACCTCAAAGAGAGACCTCACCTATAGAAACGGCTTGGCGGTGGTCGACGGCGAGGGAAGTCTCCTGGCGGTCTCAGACTACCTCCTTGAGCCTAGGGGTCTCATGGAGGAGTATGGGGACAGGCCCCAAACCCTCTTCGGCTGCGGCCTAGTCAGCTATAAGGAGTATCTAATCTGGATTGGAGGGCTGGGGGACTGCCTCATAGGAATCTTCATGACGGAGCTGGAGGAGGCCCTGGAGAGGCTGAGATGGCTGGAGGGCTGAGGCATACGGTCATTCTCCTCTGCGGACCCCTCGCGGTGGGCAAATCCTCCATAGCCAGGAGACTGGGAGAGCTCCTCCCCAATTCAAGGGTCATCTCGACGGAGGCCTTCAAGCAGAGGGCCTATAGGAGATTGATGAAGGCGTTGATCGACGGTCTGGGGAGGTATAGATACATCATCCTAGATGGAACCTTCTATCGGAGGCGGTGGAGGGAGAGGGTGAGGGAGATCGTCGGCGACGACGGGCGGGTGTTCACCATCCTGTTGAGGGCGCCCCTGGAGGTCTGCCTGAGGAGGAATAGGGAGAGAGCTGGGCCTATACCTGAGGGGGCCGTCCACATCATCTGGAAGGAGTTCGAGTGGCCTGAGGAGGCTGACCTGGAGGTGGAGACGGATAAAATAGATGTGGAGGAGGCGGTTAAACTCATCTTGGAGCGGGTGAGGAGGTGGGAGGAGGAGCCATGAACCTGGAGGAGGCCCTAAGGCGAATACCCACCTACTCCCAGGAGCTGGGCCTCGACCTCCATGAGCCCCAAGACCGCTTCAAGTGGCTGTTGGCCTCCATCCTCTTCGCCAAGCGCATCTCGTCGGAGATAGCCAAGAGAACCTTCAGGAGGTTTATGGAGGAGGGGCTGGACACCCCTGAAGGCATCCTGGAGGCGGGTTGGGATAGACTCGTGGAGGTGCTGGACTCGGGGGGCTACGTCCGATACGACTTCTCCACGGCCTCGAACCTCCTGGAGGCGATGGGGCGGCTCCTCAGGGCCTACGGGGGCCTCGAGGCCCTATATGAGGGGGCTGAGGGCCCTAGAGACTTGGAGGGGAGGCTTCGGAGCCTCAAGGGCTTTGGCCCTGTGGGCGTCAACATCTTCCTGAGGGAGCTGAGGGATATCTGGCCCAAGGCAGACCCCGAACCCTCCGACATCGCCCTCGAGATGGCTGAGAAGCTGGGTCTAAGGGACCCCAAGCCCCACGAGTCGGCGTTGGTGAGGATATACCTGGAGTTCTGCAAGAGGCGTCGATGCGACGAGTGCCCCGTGGGGGATTGGTGTGGGGAGAGGGGATAGGCCATGGAGGTGGCGTATAGAGGTGTGAGGATTAGGGTGCTGCGGGGGGACATAACGGAGGTGGGGGTTGAGGCCATAGTGAATCCGGCTAACAGCCTCCTCATCATGGGTGGAGGCGTAGCTGGAGCCATCAAGAGGAGGGGTGGAGTGGAGGTCGAGGAGGAGGCCCGGAGATATGCGCCCCTGCCCGTGGGCGAGGCCGTAGCGACGGGGGCTGGGAGACTGAGGGCCAAGTGGGTGATCCATGCACCGACGATGGAGAGGCCGGCGATGAGGATCGATGTCCAAAACGTCAGGGAGGCCGTGAGGGCTGCGCTGAGATGCGCCGAGGAGCTGGAGGCCAGGAGCATCGCCCTCCCAGCCCTGGGAACAGGAGTTGGAGGGGTGGCCGCCAGGGATGCCGCCGAGGCGATGGTGGAGGAGCTGAGGGGGCGTATAGACGCCGGGACCTCGCTGAGGGAGGTCCTCCTCATAGGCTTCGACGAGGAGCTGACCAAGGCCTTCGAGGAGGCTGTGAAGGGCCTTCTAACGCCCTAAAGCGGAGTCGCTGTGGCCGTAGCCTCCGTCTCCCCGCCTTGCCGGGCGGAGGTCTTTTAATGGTCATCAACTCACCGGTATAGGAGGTGGGTGGGTTGCTGAGCATAAATAGGCTGGCCTACAAGCTGGTGGAGGAGCTCCTCTCGGAGCCGGAGCTCTACCGCATAGAGGCCTATCGGCTGCCCTGCGGCTCGACGGTCATCGACACCGGCCTGGAGGCCCCCGGGGGCTATGCGGCGGGATTGATGGTCACCCGCATCGCCATGGGTGGAGCCGGTGAGGCCCATCTGGGCTACGCCGACTACGGGGGCTTGAAGCTGCCGACGGTGGTGGTCTCCACGGATCACCCCGCCGTCGCCCTCTTCGGAGCCCAGCTGGCGGGCTGGAGGATCAAGGTCGGCGACTATACGGCCGACGCCTCGGGCCCTGGGAGGGCCTTGGCTCTGAAGCCGAAGAAGGTCTACCGGAAGATCGAGTATGAAGACGAGGCCGACGTCGCCGTGCTGCTCCTGGAGACGGATGAGAAGCCGACGGAGGAGGCTGCGGAGTTCATCGCTGAGAAGTGCGGCGTAGAGCCCAGGAACCTCTACCTCCTATTGACATCGACGACCTCCATGGCTGGGATGGTTCAGATCTCGGGGAGGATCGTCGAGACGGGGCTCTTCAGGCTGGACGTCCTGGGCTTAGATCTCAAGAGGGTGGAGTACGGCGTCGGCTACGCGCCCATAATGCCGCCGCACAGCGACTGGGGCAAGGCCATGGGTCGGGCTGAGGATGCGCTGACGTATGGGGGTGTCACCAGCTTCGTCGTCGACGAAGGGGATGAGGTGTTGAGGGAGATGGCTGAGAGGGCTCCCTCCTCGACCTCGAAGGAGTATGGGAAGCCCTCCTACGAGATCTATAGGGCTGTGGACTTCGACTTCACCCAGATCGACCCGGCGCTCTTCGCCCCAGCCGTCGTCGCCCTCACCAGCTCGAGAACCGGGTCCACCTACACGGCTGGAGAGGTGAACGTCGAGATCATAAAGAAGTCGGTGCTCGGCTAACTCAACCTATTTATCCCCTCGAAGACGGCGCCGCAGGCCTCCAATGAACGCCTGTAGAGCTGGTAGTAGCCCTCATAGAGCTCAGCCCTCTCGGCGTCAGGCTCCACCCAGAGGCCTCCGCCGAGCCAGCCCCTGATAGCCTCGGGGCCCTCGACTGCTTCGACGGCGACGGCGGCCAGTAGGGCGTCGCCGAGGGGTGCCCCCACGGTCTCGGGGAGGTAGAGCATCCTCAACCCGGTGACATCAGCCAGGATCTGCCTCCAGAGCCTCGACTTGGCCCCGCCGTCGACGAGCATCACCCTCCTAAGGGGATGCCCCGCCTCCCTCGCCGCCTCCAGGCTGTATCGGGCTGCGTAGGCGACGCCCTCCAGGAAGGCCCTGAAGAGGTGGGCCTTGGTGTGGTAGATCGTCAGCCCCAGGAGGCCTCC
>LUCA01000037.1 GCA_001593875.1 Candidatus Bathyarchaeota archaeon B23 | reverse complement strand
AAGTTTCCTCAAAGACCCCATCCATAGAGGGATGAGGGGGGTTAATAAATCCGCTACTCCTCCGCTCTGAGGTATCTCTCCACGGCCTCCCTCAGCCTCCCCTCGGCCTCCTCAACCATCCTCCGAAGCCCCTCGGCCTCCCTCCGCATCTCCTTTAGGGTTCTCCACCTCTCGGCGATCATACGTCTCACCTCTCCGGGCCTAGGGCTCCCCTGGGAGATCCTCCTCTCCAGCGACCTATAGGGGTCTGTGACCTCCTCTATGAGGTCGGGCCTCACCTCGATGGCCCTGCCCAACACCTCCCTGGAGGCCTCCATCAGCTGCTCCGGGGTCAGCTCCCTTAGCCTTCGGCCTCCGAGGGCCTTGACGATGTGGGCCACCACCCTGTAGGCTTCCCGGAAGGGCAGCCCCGCCTCGACGACGAGGGCCTCGGCGAGGTCGACGGCGTAGGTGTAGCTCCCCTCGGCGATCTCCCTCATCCGATCAGCCTTCACCGTCATCGTCGAGATGGCGCCCTCGACGATCCTCATCGACCCCTTAACCACCTCTAGGCATCTCCAGAGCGGCGGCTTGGTTCCCTGTAGGTCCTGATAGTAGCCCGTCGGCACCCCCTTCACCATCGCCAGCAGCTCCGTCAGGGCCGAGTAGACCTCCGAGGTCCTCCCCCTCACCAGCTCCAGGGTTGAGGGATTCTTCTTCTGGGGCATGATGCTGCTGGAGGTGGAGTACTCATCGGCCAGCTCTATGTAGCCGTACTCCCCCATGGACCAGAGGATGAGGTCCGACGCCATTCGGCTTAGGCTCGACATCAGTATGGCTGAGACGGCCGCCACCTCTATCGCCCAGTCTCGGCTGCTGGTGGCGTCTATGGAGTTCTCGGCGACGCCGTCGAAGCCCAGCAGCTCCGTGGTCCTCCCCCTATCGATGGGGATGCTCGTCCCCCCTATGGGGCCTGCCCCCAAGGGGTTGAGGTTCACCCTCCCATAGCACTCTAGGAGGCGTTGTAGGTCTCGGAGGAGGGTGTCGACGTAGGAGAGGAGGTAGTGGCCGAGGGTGCCCACCTGGGCGTGTTGGCCGTGGGTGTAGAGCATCATCACCGTCTCCACCTCCCCCTCAGCCCTCCTCAGCATCGCCTCCAGGAGGCCCAGGAGGGCCTCAGCCACCTCCAGGAGCTCATCCCTCACCCTCATCCTGACGTCCACCATCACCTGGTCATTTCGACTCCTCCCCGTATGCATCCTGCCTCCCATCTCCAGGCCGATCTTCTCGATGACCCTCGACTCGACGTATTCATGGATGTCCTCATACTCGGGGCCTACTTCGACTCGGCCTTCCCTCCACTCCTCCTTCACCTCCTCCAGGGCCTTCAGGATGCCCCTCAGCGCCTCCAGGGGGATGACGCCGGCCTCGTAGAGCATTATGTCGTGGGCCTCGGTTCCGTCGACGTCCTCCTCGAGGATGCGGAGGTCCTCGTAGATGGAGGTGTGGAACCTCGCCGCCTCCTCCTCCAGCGCCGCCTTAAGCCTCGACCTATATAGGCCTCCCCTCAAGGAATCACCGAAGTTGATGGTTTCCTCCACCTTAAAAGGGGTTTACCCCTCCAGACGCTCCCGCTGATAGGCCCCCCTATACCCCTCCTCAACCCCCCTGACCCTGAGGAAGAGGAGCTGGGTGACCCTCGCATTCCTCCTCAGCCTGATCCCCCTCGGATTGTGGACCACCAAGAGCGAGGAGCTCCTCCCCTCATACCCCGGGTCCCAGACGGCCGTCCCTATGGAGGCGCCGCAGCGGAGGATCGTCGACCTAGACCTCGCTATGGCCACCAGATCCAGCGGTATCCTCACCGCCTCGTTGTAGACGATGAGGTAGCAGCCCCTCGGCAGCCTATACCAGCCCTCCCCGTCGGGCTGTAGGGGCCTGGTCCTGGGCAGCCTCCTCTCGGCGTTGGAGAAGTCGACGGAGCCGGCGTCCAGGTATTCGTGGACCTCAGCTAGGGAGAGGTCGAAGCCGGCAGGCTGTAACTGGGTCTCGAGGTCTATGTACCCCATGATGAGGCCCTCCTCCTCGACGAGTTTTTTGATCTCCCCCCGGTTTAGGAGGGCTGACCCCCTCATCTCTCCTCACCGGCTCGATGTGTGGGTGTTATGGGGACGAACTCGACGCTGGGTCTCCGAGGTCTCACCTCCATCCTGTAGAGGCCCATGAGGGAGTAGACCTCCTCGGGTAGGCCCAGCTTCACCCGGTCGCCGAGCAGCCTCTGGGCCTCCTCAGCCGTTATGGGGTAGTCATGGGTATAGACGCCGCTGACGAGCTTCTCCACGATCTCCTCCACCCTCTCCTCCGGATACTTGTCCTCGATGAGTCTGCGGACGATCCTCTTCATCTGCTCCATCGCCTTCCTCGCCTCCTCAGCCAGTATGAGGGTTCTGTCATCGATCTTATCCACATCCTTCTGCTCCAACACCTTCAGGATGGAGGCGGCGGCGTAGACCCCCTGCCGGTCGCCGAGCTGTGGATCCACCGGGCCCAGCACGGCGTTGGGGTCCATCATGATCTCGTCGGCGGCGAGGGCGATGAGGGTGCCCCCGCTCATGGCGTAGTGGGGTATCATCACCGTCTTCCTCCCCCAGTGATCCTTGAGGGCGAAGGCGATCTGGGTGGCGGCTAGGGCTATGCCCCCAGGGGTGTGGAGGATGATGTCTATGGGCGCATCCTTAGCCGTCATCCTTATGGCCCTGAGGACCTCCTCGCTGTCCTCGATGTCGATGTACCGGGAGATGGGGACGCCGAGGAAGGAGATGGTCTCCTGCCTGTGGATCAGCGTTATGACGTTGCTCCCCCTCCTCCTCGCCAGCTTCGCCAGCTCCCTCCTCCTAGCCCTCTCCAGGGCTGACTGCTGGAGCTTGGGCATCAAGGCCATGAGGAGGAAGATGAGGAGCCAGATGTTGTTGACGACTCCCCCCAGGTCCATGCCATCCACTAACACCTCTGGAGGGGGTAAAAAGGTTTTGAGCTGTAGCAAGGTCTAAATGGCTCGCTGAGGAGATCAGCCCAGTCCTTGAACCCCCTCCTGCCGATGCTCATCCTCCTGCTCTCCCCCACCCTCAGCCTGGGGGAGGGGTGGCCTATGCATAGAGGGGGGCCCAGCCGCCTGGGTATAGCCCCCAGCGGACCCCTCGTCAACGAAACCCTCTGGGTGGCTGAGCTCCAGGGCTTCATCCTCTCCTCCCCCGCGGTGGTCGATGGAGCCCTCTTCATCGGAACCGGGTCAGGCATCATCTACTGCCTCGACGAGGCCACCGGCTGCGAGGTCTGGCACTTCCTCACCGACGCCTGGATCGGGTCGTCGCCGGCCGTCGCTGAGGGGCGGGTCCTGATAGGATGTGAGGACGGCGTCCTCTACTGCCTAAATGAGTCGACGGGTGAGGCCCTATGGCTCTTCCAGACCGGCGGAGCCGTCTACTGCTCCCCCCTCGTCGTCGAGGGGCGAATCCTCTTCGGCTCCCACGATGGGAGGCTCTACTGCCTAAACCTGGAGGGTGAACCCCTCTGGGTCTACTCCACCTGGCCCCTGGAGGGGGTGACGCCGACCCTCTACGTCGAGGCTGGGAGAGGGGGGGCCATCTGGTCCTCCCCCGCCTATGACGGCGGCCTCCTCTACTTCGGCTGCGAGGACGGTTGGGTCTACTGCCTCAACCTCACCTCAGGCGTCGAGGTCTGGTCCTCGGCGACCTCGGCCTCCATCTGGTCTACGCCCGCCGTCTGCGGGGGCGTCGTCTACATAGGCTCCAAGGACGGCTCCCTCTACGCCTTCAACGCCTCCGATGGCCGCCTCCTCTGGAGCTTCGAGACCGACGGCCCCCTCTACTCGTCGCCCGCCGTCTACGAGGGCCGCACGATCCTCGGCTCCCTAGACGGCCACGTCTACTGCCTCAACGCCCTCAACGGCTCGCTGATGTGGAGCTTCGAGGCCGAGGGCCCCCTCTACTCCTCGCCGACGGTCGCCGAGGGGCGAGCCTATGTAGGGTCGGAAGATGGATGCCTCTACTGCCTCGACGTCGATGGTGGAGGCCTCCTCTGGAGGCTTAGGCTGGGGGCGCCGGTCTCCTCCTCGCCCGCCCTCGTCGACGGCAACCTCTACGTCGCCACCTACGATGGGCGTCTCCACGCCGTGGGCTCGAATAGGTTGAGGAGGCGTTTCCCCTACTACCTGACCCTCCACAGCCTCCTGGGTAATGTCCATGGAGCCGGCCGCTATGAGCCGGGGTCCGTCGCCGTCTTCTACGTCGACCCCACCCTGGTGGAGACGGAGCCCGGCGTCCGATACATCTTCACGCAGTGGACCAGCAACAGGGTTGGCTCCGGTTATACGGGGCCCAACGCCACCGTCCGCATAGTCATGGAGTCGGCCGTCTCGGAGACCGCCAACTGGAGGAGGCAGTGCTACCTGACCCTCGTCGCAGACCCCCCTGAGGGGGGCGTCGTCACCCCCGGCTCTGGGTGGTATGACTCCGGATCGGAGGTGGAGGTCTCAGCTAGGGCGAGGCCTGGATATCGTTTTAAGGGCTTCGTCGGCGAGGGGGAGGGCTCCTACACCGGCCCTGACAGCCATATCCGGCTTAGGGTCGTCACCCCCATGGTGGAGAGGGCCGTCTTCGAGAGGGTTAACCCCTGGAGGCGTCTTCTATGGCTGATACCCCTCGTCGCCCTCCTCCCCCTCTATTGGTGGTGGAGCGAGACTTCGAGACGGTCGTCGAGGGTGGATGGTGACAATCTTAAATCCTCAGGGGTGGTGGATAATCACCGATGACTCTTATCAGTGATAGAAACTTGGGCCTCTCCCTTGGGGTTGTGGCTCTCATCACCGTCGCCGCCTTCTTTCTCATGGGCCTCTTCATGGTGGAGCTCCTCGTCGGCATGGGCTTGATGTTGTGGGTGGTGTGGCATATCTCAGGCCCCAGGGTTGCGAGGTTGATCGCCAGGAGGGATGTGAAGCGGAGGGATGTGAAGCTCATCAGCTCCATCAGCCATGAGCCGGAGCGGTTTGGGCTGAGGGGGGTGTTGAGGCTCTCCTTCTACCCCAACCTCTTCGCCTTCTCCCTCCTCTCCCTCGCCTATCAGATCCTGGGGGTGGAGGTGGGCTCCCCCTCGGAGCTGATAAACTTCATGGTCTACGCCTTCTTTATCCTCCCCCTCACCATCTTCATTCCGGCTATATGGGTCATCGAGAACTCGGGCATCGTCGTCGTCAGGCCCGACGAGTATCCCAGGGGGCTGGCCTACCTGGAGATCGTGGGGGACTTCATCGATATAGGCTCCCTCATCGGCCTCGCCCTCACCGTCGGCCTCGCCCTGAGGGCCTCGGAGAGCCTCCTCGACGCCTTCACCTGGGTCATCGCCTTCCTCGTCGTCTCCTTCATCGTGATGCTCATCCCCTCCCTCCTGGCCACCAGCCTCTACCTCCGCCTAAGCCTCCTCAGAGCCGTACAGGCCTTTCGGGAGCGGATCACCCTCTACGATGTCGACGTCGACATCGAGTATAGATGCCCCTCCTGCGGCGCCCCCATCACCCTCGGGGAGAGGTACTGCCCCGAGTGCGGGAGGGCGGTGGTGGAATAAACTTTTAAGCCCTGAGGGGGTTCAACTCACCATCAAAGGTGAGGTAGATAGTGCCCTACTGCCCTCACTGCGGGACCGAGGTGGAGGCCAGCTATCTCTTCTGCCCTGAATGCGGCTGCTCCCTGAGGGAGATTCCCAGGGAGCCCGTGGGCTTCTTCAGCGTCGTCAAGAACGGCCTAAGCAGCCTCCTGGTCTTCAGGTCTCCGCCTCCGCTGTTGAGGCCGACGGACGTCGTCTATGAGCGTCGTCCACCCTACTCGCCGGTTAGGAGGTATCTCCTCATCGGCGTCGTCATCGGCGTCGTCGGCATGTTCCTCATCAACGAGGGGTATTGGCTCACCTACTGGGGTGTAACCCTCATGGCCTTGGTGCCGCCCCTCCTCTACCTCCTCTGGATGCGTCGAAACGATCGATACGAGGAGGAGCCCTGGGGGCTGGTGCTCTTCGTCGTCGGGTGGGGCATCTTCGTCGGCATCTTCGCAGCCCTCCTCAACGACCTGTTGATGATCTCCCTCCTAGGGACTCCTGGGGCGGCCTTCACCGAGGAGCCCCTGAAGGTCCTGGGCGTCTACCTCCTGGCGAGGCATAAGAAGCTGGGGAGGGAGTTCAACGATCACATGGATGGGATGGTCTACGGAGCGGGGGCTGGAGCCGGCTTCGCCCTCATGGAGAACTTCCACTACATCTTCCGATACTCCATCCAGGGGGCGATGCCGCTCCCAGCCATGACGATGGTGAGGGCCGTCTCAGCCCTCGGCCACCTCCTCTACACCGGCCTCACGGGGAGGGTCCTCGGCTATGCGAAGGCGAGGCGGGGATACATCGTCCGCTCCGACTTCATCGCCGCCCTCATCCCGGCGGTGATCCTTCACTTCCTCTGGAACGCATCTCCAGCCCCCATCTCCCTCTTCATCCTGGCGCCCCTCTACGCCCTCATCTTCTACCGGAACGTCAAGGCAGCTCAGAGGGATGAGGAGCTCTGGGGCTTCAGGATCAGGGCCCCGTGGAGTAGGAGGATCACTCCAGAGGGGTTCCACACTTGACGCAGAAGCGGGCCGTCGGCTTATTCTCGTGGCCACAGTTGGGACAGGTTCTCCCCTCGGCCTTGGGCCTCGCCCTCTTGGGTGGAGGCGTCGGCGTCGGCGGAGGCGGCGGAGCTACCTCCACAGCCTCCACAGCTTCAACGGCCTCCACGGCTCCATATCTCTCCTCATATAGCCTCAACACCTCCTGTAGGTGCTCCATGAGCCTCCTAACCCCGATGGGGAGGAGGGCATATCTCTGGTAGATGGTCACCCTGTCCTCCTCCTCGTAGCCTACGCCGAACTCTATGTAGCCCTCGTAGATCTCGCTGGAGAAGTAGTCGGCGTAGAGAACCCCCCTCTCTAACAGCACCTCCTCCTTCTC
>LUCA01000036.1 GCA_001593875.1 Candidatus Bathyarchaeota archaeon B23 | reverse complement strand
GGTGGATGACCATCCCCCTCGGCCTCCTCAGCGGCCTCCTCGGCAGCAGCACCACCATGAGTGGGCCGCCGGTCATCCTCTTCCTAGCCCACAGCGGCGTCGAGAAGAGGGTCTTCAGGGCCAGCCTCATCACCTACTTCACCCTCCTAGGCATAGCGGCCATCCCCACCTACATCCTCAACGGCCTCCTCAACGCCGTGAGCGCGAGATGGATACTGCTGCTCCTCCCCTCCATGGCCCTGGGAGCCCTCTCCGGGGCGAGGCTCTCCCCAAGGGTTGAGGAGGAGACCTTCAGGAGATTCGCCCTCCTCCTGGTCCTGGCCTCCAGGCTTCTATCCCTCTCCATGGGCCTGGGACTCCTAGGATAACCTTTTATTGAGTCACGCCGTTGTCAAATCTAACAACGTCTAGGGGTGGAGGGATGGACGAGGAGCTTAGACGGCTGAAGATGAAGAAGATGATGGAGCTACTGAGGGGAAGGGGGAGAGGGGAGAGGCCGGGGGAGAGCATGGCCCCCAGCAGGCCCCTCGAGCTGACGGATGCGGACTTCCAGAGCGTCGTGGAGGGGAATCCCCTCGTCGTCGTCGACTGCTGGGCCCCCTGGTGCGGCCCCTGCCTCTACGTCGCCCCCATCATCGAGGAGCTGGCTAGGGATTACGCCGGCAGGATCGTCTTCGGGAAGTTGAACGTCGACGAGAACCCCCAGACGGCCGTGAGATATAGGATCATGAGCATACCCACCCTCCTGGTCTTCAAGGATGGGAAGCTGGTGGACCGCATCGTCGGAGCCATGCCTAGGAGGAGGCTGGAAACCCTCATCACCCGATACCTCTGACGAGGCCCTGATGTACATGGCCGAGGCTGAGGGAGAACCCCACTCAGACCACGGAGGCGATGGGAAGACTTAATTTACCCCATGGTGCGATTTCCCTCCTTGGAGCGGGGGTTCCCGAGTGGCCAAAGGGGGCAGGCTCAGGACCTGCTGGCTCAGGCCTGCGTGGGTTCGAATCCCACCCCCCGCACCAAAACGAGGTAAGGCTTCTCAAATCAACGATTTTTAACCGGGGTAGCTGATATCTAGGCTAGGTTGTGGATTGGTCGTAGAGTTGGATGAGGAGACCAGAAGACGGCTCATGGAGCTCTTCAAGGAGCTTAAGGGTCCTGTGAGGCTCTACCTCTTCACAACCCAGGGACACTGCCTCTACTGCAACGAGACGGAGACGATCGTCGACGAGGTCTCATCGCTCTCAGAGCTCATAGAGGTGGTTAAATGCGAGTGTGAGGCCGACAGCGAGGAGGCGAGGCGCTTCGGCATCGAGAGGCATCCGGCCATCGTCGTCCACGGCGAGAAGCCCTACGGCATCAGGTATTTCGGCATGCCCTCCGGCTACGAGTTCGGAACCCTCATCGAGGCCATCCTGGCGGTGTCCACCGGCGAGAGCGGCCTGCCGCAGGCCGTGGAGGAGAGGGTTAGGGGCGTCGACAAGCCGGCGCATATCCAGGTCTTCGTGACGCCCACCTGCCCCTACTGCCCCCTGATGGCCACCGCAGCCCATAGGTTTGCGCTGGTGAATCAGAACATAACGGCTGACGTCATCGAAGCCGTGGAGTTTCCTGAGCTGGCTGACCGATATAGGGTGATGGCGGTCCCCAAGACCATCATAAATGACCGGGTGGAGTTTGAGGGCGCCATACCTGAGAGGGAGTTCGCCGAGCTCCTAATCAAGGCCGTGGGGGGTTGAGGGTGTCCCTCTTCCTGATGAGTAGGCCTTCACACGACATCCTCATCGTCGGCGCAGGGCCTGCGGGCTTGACGGCCGGCCTATATGCTGCGAGCATGGGCCTTAAGACCCTCATCCTGGAGGGGAGGATCCCCTCAAGGCTGAGCCTCGCCCACGAGATACGCAACTACCCCGGCTTCCCCGGAGGCATCGGCGGCCCGGAGCTCCTGGGGAGGATCAGGAGGCAGGCCCTGGAGATGGGGGCTGAGATCAAATCCGGCGACGCCCTGGCCCTAAGCCTCCTGGGGCCTGTGAAGACGGTGACGAGGGAGGAGACCTATAGGGCCTACGCCCTCATCCTGGCCGTGGGGTTGAGGAGGAAGAGGACGAGGATCGAGGGCGAGGAGCGGCTGCTGGGCCTCGACGTCAGCTACTTCGCCCTCTGCCATCTCTAGGGCATCGACCCTTTTATCGGTGATAGGCCCATGGCTTGGCTGAAGATGGGTTCATTCTCTATCGCCACCGCAGGCCGGAGAAGCGAAGGCCTCATCGGGGAGCTTTAAAAAGGGCTGTGGGGGAGAGCCCTCTAGGACGATCTATCTTCCCCCTCCCCTATTATGCCCAGCATCTTAGCCATCTTCTCATAGTCCTCTAGGAGGTCATACTCGGGTTGCATCGATCTCCTGAAGGGTATGCGCCTCGTCTTCTCGATATGCCTCAGACCCCTTAGGAGGTCCCCAGCGTCCTCTGGGGGTAGGGTGAAGATGATCTCGTCGTCTCCGGCCATCGCCCTCGCCCTGTCGCCCATGCAGGGCAGGGAGACCCAGCATCTCCCCGTCTTCATCGTCGGCACCACGGAGTAGACGCAGGCCGCATGGCCGCTGAGCCTCGCCTCCACATCCAATCCATCTCTGTAGGCGATGCCGAGGAGCAGGATGGTCAGCTGAGCGGTGTTGCAGTAGATGACGACGACGTGGGGCATGTAGGACGCCGAGGCGAGGGGAGCCGAGAGGACGCCCATGTATCGGCCGGGCTCCAGGCGGGGGAACTCCCTCGACGCCCAGGTGGCTCCGGCCTCCAGGGTGGCGACATCCCGTGGATAACGGTTGTGGCCCTCCAGGAAGAAGCTGGGGGGAGGCTCCAAGCCGTAGCCGATGGCGGGCTCGGGGCACCACATATCCTCCTTCAGCTCGGCCACCATCAACCCCTCACGGCGGGAGATGGCGAAGGCCTGGCAGGTTGAGAGGTGATGCCCCAGATCCCTGAGGGGCCTCAGGGCTGTGGGGGGTATCTCCCCCTCCGACTCCAGCAGCCTTATGGCGAGGGGATAGCTCTGGAGCCTGAGCTGCCTCTCCAGCTGCCCATTCAACTCCCTTAGAGCCTTCATCCCCTCCCTATAGGCCTTTGAGGGGATAGGGCTTCCGGTCTAGCCCTCAGCGGCCTCCCCCCTCCGGATGATGATGGCGTTGAAGACTACGTTGTTGGGGATCAAAACCCTGGAGCCGTCCGTCGACCTTATGGCCGTGTGCATTATGCCGATGTCCTCCACGACGCCCTCCCTCGGCTCTCCCGCCGAGCGGTTGTAGATGACGACATGATCCCCGATCCTGAAGGGCCTGGCGATGGCTAGGAAGATGCCGGAGACGGCTTGGGTCAGGACGTTCTGGGTGGCGAAGCCGACGACGAGGCCCGAGAAGGAGCCGATGGTGATGGCGGCGGAGGGGTTGACGTTGAAGACCGAGGTCAGCGTGGACAGCAACACGGCGACGCCGGCGATCCTGGCGATCGCCCTCAGGGAGCCAGCCGTCCCGACGTCCGAGACCTCCAGGGCGGAGAGGTAGACGGCCTCGGCGACGGAGCTCACAGCCTTATAGCCCAGGATGAGGATGAGGGCCGCATCGATGTAGCTGGAATACCTGACCAGGGGGGAGAGGAGCTCCACCTCGGCGAGTAGGAGGTCTAGGAGGAGGACCGCTGCGACGACGAGGGCTGAGTAGACCACAGCCTTGAGGACGCCCCTCATCCAAGCCTTAGCCAAAGCCGAGCCCCAGACCTCTAACCCCTAAGGAGCTTAAAAAGGGTGAGTCCGATAGATTTAACCGGATAGAGGCCTCCATTCTCTAGGTGGCCCTTTTGGAGAAGACGGTCTGGATAGTTAGGGATCACCTTCGATGCACCGGATGTCGACGCTGCGAGATCGTCTGCAGCCTCCACCACGAGGGGTGGATATGGCCTGAGGCCTCCAGGATCAGGATCTTCATGCCCTTCCCAGGGGTGGAGGTCGTCCACCTCTGCGCCCAGTGTGACGACTACCCCTGCGTCGAGGCCTGCCCCGTCGACGCCCTCTCCGTCGACGAGGGGACCAGGGCCGTGCTGGTGGACAGGGAGAGGTGCACGGCCTGTGGAGTCTGCGTCGAGGCCTGCCCTGGAGAGGTCCCCTTCCTCCACCCCGGCGACGGGAAGGCCAGCATCTGCGACCTCTGCGGCGGAGACCCCGAATGCGTCAAGGTCTGCGTCGAGGCCGGCTACAGGGCCATCTACGCCGTGGAGGAGGAGGAAGACGTCAACCGGAAGCTCTTCGCCAGGCCGCCACTGGAGGTGGCTAGGGACATAGCCGTCAACCTCTACGGGGAGAAGGGGCTGGAGGTGATGTGATGCCCAGGGGATATGCGGGTAGGCTCCTAGACGTCGACCTCTCCGAGGGGCGCATCGGGGAGGTCAGGCTCCCCTGGAGAACCCTGGAGGAGTTCCTCGGCGGCAGGGGATTGGCGGCGAAGATACTCTGGGACCGCCTCGGGGACCGCTGGCCCAAGGTTGACCCCCTGGGCCCTGAGAACCTCCTCCTCGCTCTCACCGGGCCGCTGACGGCCTTCTACCCAGGCGCGAGGATCTGCGTCTCGGGGAAGTCTCCCCTCAGCAACGGCGTCGTCGGCTCCACAGCCAGCACGGAGTTCGCCCTGGAGCTGAAGGCGGCCGGCTACGACGGCGTCATCGTCTCCGGCAGGGCTGAGAGGCCGGTCTACCTGCTGATCACCGACGAGGGATGTGAGATCAAGGATGCAGGCCATCTATGGGGTAGGAACGGCGAGGAGACCCTTCGAATCCTGAATAGGGAGGTGAGGGGGGAGCTCTCAAAGCCTGGGAGGGGGCTGCCACGGGAGCCCGGCGTCATCTACATCGGGCCGGCGGGCGAGAACAGGGTGAGGAATGCGGCGGTGATGGCCAAGCTCTTCCACGCCGCCGGCTACGGCGGCTACGGGGCCGTCATGGGGTCGAAGAACCTCAAGGCCATAGCGGCCAAGGGCGCCAAGCCGCTGCCGGAGGTGGCGGCCCCGGAGACCTTTAAGGTTCTATGGCGGGAGGTCCATAGGGAGCTCATCAAGAGGGATAGGTTCAGGAGGTGGGGCACCGGCTACGGCGGCTACTTCGTCGCCGCCGACACCAGCTCGGAGCCCATCCGGAACTGGCAGGAGGAGTGGCACGACGAGCGGGGCTTCGGAGGCCCCCACTTCCAATTCAAGTTCTGGGTCAAGCCCTACCACGCCGACTTCAACTGCACCACCAGCTGCATGAAGATCAGCTGCATAAAGACGGGGAGGTGGAGGGGCGACATCACCGACATGCCCGACTATGAGATGGAGGCCTACCTGGGGCCGAATCTCGGCGTCTTCGACCCCGAGGGGACGATACACCTCAGCGCCGTCATCGACAACCTGGGACACTCGGGGATAAACGCCGGCAACACCATGGCCTTCGCCGCCGAGCTCTATCAGCGGGGCATCCTCACCGAGGAGGATTTGGGCTTCAAGCTGGAGTGGGGGGACGTCGAGGCCTTCGACCGATTGGCCCACCTCATCGCCAGGCGTGAGGGCATAGGCGACCTATTGGCTGAGGGGACCTACCGGGCGGCGTTGAGGATCAGCGAGTGGAAGGGCGTCGACGTGACGCCCTACGCGGTCCACGTGAAGGGCATCGAGGTGGGGGCCCACGGCATCAGGAGCGATAAGGACTATCCGACGCCCATCGGCTATGCCGCCTCTCCGCAGGGCGGAGACCACACCTCGACGACGAGGGACGCCTACGAGGATATGACCTGGAGCGTCTTCGGCGACTCAGCCGTCGTCTGCTCCTTCTGCTACCACGACCCCCTCATCTGGGAGATCGCCAGGGCCGTAACCGGCTGGGACATCTCCAAGCATCGATGGTGCACGGAGCATGGGAGGCGCATCCTCACCCTGCAGCAGGCCCTCCTCCTGCTAGGCGGACCCGACGTCTACTGGGACCCCGACAGGGACTTCGACAACCCGCCTAGGTTCTACGAGCCCCTGCCCACAGGCCCCTACAAGGGGATGAAGGCTGACCGGGAGACGGTGGAGCGGATGAAGCGGGACTACTTCCAGGCGATGGGCTGGGATGAGCGGGGCATACCGACGAGGGAGACCTTGGAGAGGCTGGGCCTGAGCTACCTAGACCCCCACCTCAGGGAGATGAGGAGATAAACCCCTTTTTCCCACCATTTAAAGGGGAGAGGCGGGAAACCCCTTATTCCACGGCTTGGAGGATCGCTGAGCCCATGAGGGTTAGGGTGCTCATCTTCGGCGAGGCCGCATCCCGGTTAGGGCGAAGCCTAGACCTGGAGCTGGATGAGGATGCTACGGTGAGATCGTTGATGGGGCTCCTCGCCGGGAGGGTGGGGAGGCCTCTGAGGGTGGATGACGGCCTCACGGTGCTGGTGAACGGTAGGAACATCGCCCTCCTCGACGGCTTGGAGACGAGGCTGAGGGATGGAGACCTGGTGGTGCTCCTCCCACCCCTCTCAGGCGGCTGAGCGGAAAGCCTTTTTCAACTAAGCGAAGAGGCTTAGGTGGTGGAGGAGATTGAAGGGTTGGAGCGGTAAAATCCTCAGGGTCCACCTCTCCAAGGGGAAGAGCGTCGTCGAGGACCTGGCGATGAGATTCCTAGGCGGCAGGGGCTTTGCGGTGAAGCTCCTATGGGACGAGCTCCCACCCGGCTCCGGCCCCCTGGGGCCGGAGAACCTCCTCATCCTGGCGGCCGGCCCCCTGACGGGCTACGCCCTCCCGAGCAGCGGGAAGCTCGTCGTCGCCTCCAAGAGCCCCCTGACGGGGGGCTACGGCGACGGAAACGTGGGGACCAGGGCTGCCGTCCAGCTGAGGAGATGCGGCCTGGACGCCGTCGTCATCAAGGGGAAGGCGGAGAGGCCCTGCTATCTCCTGGTGGAGGGGGGGAGAGCCGAGGTGAGGGATGCCTCGGACCTCTGGGGCCTCGACGCCTTCGACGCCGAGGATCGACTGCTGGGGGAGCATGGGGGGGATGTGGGAGTCATCCTCATAGGGCCCTCGGGGGAGCACTTGGTGAGGTTCGCCACCGTCGTCTCTCAGAGGGGTAGAGCCGGCGGCAGACCCGGCATGGGGGCCGTGATGGGGTCTAAGAACCTCAAGGCGGTGGTCCTCAAGGGCGTCAGCGAGCCCGAGGCCGCCGACCCGGAGGGGCTGAGGGAGCTGGGCCGGGAGGCCTACGGGGCGATCAGGGGGAAGGAGAACTACGACTTCTGGAGGCGTCAGGGGACGATGGCCACCATCGAGTGGTGCCAGGAGAACAGCACTCTACCGACCTACAACTTCAGGGAGGGCGTCTTCGACGAGGCCGACGCCATCAGCGGCTCCACGATGGAGAGGATGGTCGTCAAACAGCGGGGATGCCCCCACTGCAACATGATCTGTGGGAACATCATCGAGGACTGCGAGGGCCTTGAGAGCGAGCTGGACTATGAGAACGTCGCCATGCTGGGCTCCAACATCGGCCTCGGCGACCTGAGGAGGGTGGCCGTCCTCAACAGGATGTGCGACGAGCTGGGGCTGGACACCATCAGCGCCGGCAACGCCCTGGGCTTCGCCATAGAGGCGGCTGAGAGGGGGCTTCTGGACCTCGACATCGCCTGGGGAGACTTCGAGGGCGCCAAGAGGCTGCTGGAGGACATCGCCTACAGACGGGGGGCAGGGAAGCTCCTCAGCCTCGGCGTGAGGGAGGCAGCCGAACGCCTGGGTGGAGGGGCAAGGGACTTCACCATCCACGTGAAGGGATTGGAGTGCAGCGCCTACGACTGCCACCTCTGCCCCGGCATGGCTTTGAGCTTCGGCACCTCCCCCATAGGGGCGCACCACAAGGATGCCTGGGTCATCTCCTGGGAGATCGCCAGCGGCAGGAGGGCGGAGTACATACCGGAGAAGGCGGATAAGGTCATCGAGTTCCAGAGGATTAGGGGCGGCATCTTCGAGTGCCTCGTCACCTGCCGATTCCCCTGGATCGAGCTGGGCTTCGAGCTGGATTGGTATCCCAGGTTCCTGGAG
>LUCA01000035.1 GCA_001593875.1 Candidatus Bathyarchaeota archaeon B23 | reverse complement strand
TACCCCGCAGACAGCGTGATACTCGTCACCGACGGCTATTCGGATGAGTCCATCATCCCCCTCATCCAGTCTAGGGTGCCCATCACCTCGATTCAACATGTGGTCGTTAAACATAGTGAGCGGCTTGAGGAGACCTGGGCCGTCTTCTTTAGATACCTCAAGACGCTGGTGAATGATCCCCGATATTCGAGGCTCAGCCTCGGCGTTCCAGGTACGATGCTCATCGCCCTCGGCGTCCTCATCCTCTTTAACCAGCTGGAGAACGCCGGGATGGTCCTCACCTTCCTCGTGGGTTCAGCCCTCCTCTTGAAGGGCTTCGGCCTCGATGAGCGGCTGGCGATGATGAAGCTGAAGCTGCCGCCGCCTGAGAGGCAGATCACCACCGCCTCTATGGGGGCTGGGGCCACCATCGCCATCGTGGGCCTCTTCCTCGGGGCGACCAAGGCGATACAGTATGTCCCCGAGGGTGCCCCCCCCATCTGGTCCAACCCCGGCTTCTGGCTTCAACTCTCCCCGACGCTGCTGGGCGCCTTCATGCTGAGGGCTGTCGACTTCGTCATCATGGGTCTCCTAGTCTCCCTCATCGGCGGCGCCGCCTCCTGCCACATGCAGAGAGACCCCAAGATCAGGCATTACCTCGCGGGGATGGTCACCTTCTTCTGGCTCCGCTTCATCACCGTCGAATCCGCGAAGGTTCTCCTCAGCCCTGAGAAGGTTCTGACGCTCTGGTCTCCCCTCGTCCTCATCTCCCTCGTCGGCGTCGTGACTACCATCCTCACCGTGATATTCCTCTATAAGAAGATGCCCCTAAGAGGATTTGAGAGGGGTCCCATAGAGAGAGTTGATGAAGTTGAGGATTGATCCACTCCTGAGAGCTCTCCTCTCGGTGCTGGGGGTCTACAGGCTCTATAAGAGCTGGCTCAAGCGTCAGATCAACTTGGAGGAGAAGCCCAAGCATATCGGGGTGATCCTCGACGGCAATAGGCGTTGGGCCTCCTCCCAGAGCCGTCTCCCCTGGGAGGGGCATAGGGTGGGGGCGGAGAAGGCTAAGGAGTTCCTGGAGTGGTGCCTCGATCTGGGGATAGAGAGCATCACCCTCTACTGCTTCTCCACCGAGAACTTCAACCGCCCTAAGGAGGAGGTGGAGGAGCTGATGGAGCTGCTGGAGGAGAAGCTGAAGGAGCTCCTGAACTCCGACGTCATCCATGAGAAGAGGGTTAAGGTGCGGGTCATAGGCCGGATCGATCTCCTCCCAGAGAGATTACGACAGCTCGTCTATCAAGTGGAGGAGGAGACGAAGGGCTATGAGGACTTCTACCTCAACCTAGCCGTCGCCTACGGTGGGAGAGCCGAGATCGTGGATGCCGCCAAGAAGATCGCCGAGAGGGTGGAGGAGGGGGAGCTGGAACCTGGGGAGATCGACGAAGGCCTCTTCGAGAAGCACCTCTACACCTCTCATCTCCCCCAGCCGGACCCGGACCTTATCATACGAACCTCTGGGGAGGCGAGACTGAGCGGCTTCCTCCTATGGCAGTCAGCCTATAGTGAACTCTTCTTCCTCGACGTCTACTGGCCCGAGTTCAGGGACATCGACCTCTATAGGGCCATCAGGAGCTATCAGAGGAGGCAGAGGAGGTTCGGCCGATAACTAGATCATCACAGCATCCAGATCCTTCTCGAATCGGGTCAGCCTCTCGACTCCCGAGTCCGTTATCAGCACCATATCCTCGATCCTGACGCCGCCGAATCTCGGTATGTAGACGCCGGGCTCATCGGTCACCACGTTCCCCCTCTCCAGCACGTCCTCGCTCCTCTCACTTAGGGTTGGGGGTTCATGGACCTCCAGTCCTACGCCGTGGCCTAGGGAGTGGATGAAGTACTCACCCAGCTCGGCCTCTGAGATCACCCTTCGGGCTATATCGTCGGCCTCCCTCGCCTCAACCCCTGGCTTTAAGGTCTCCATCGCCTTGAGGTGAGCCTCCAAGACCACGTTGTAGATCCGCTCCTGCCTCTGTGACGGCTTCCCCACGATGAAGGTCCTAGTTATATCGGATCTATACTCCTTGTAGGTGGCTCCAATGTCGACAACCACCAGCTCTCCCTGTTCAATTCTCTTATCGGTCACCCCTCCATGGGGGTAGGCCGATCGATAGCCGGAGGCGACGATGGGTTGGAAGGCTAGGCCCTCAGCCCCCTCCCTCATCATCACATGGGCTATCTCAGCGGCCACCTCATGCTCTCTCACCCCCTGCCTTAGGGCCTCCCTCGCCGCCTCCATCCCCAAGTCGGCCAACCTGCCCGCCCTCCTCATCAGCTCCAGCTCCCCCTCCTCCTTAACTCTCCTCATCCTCCAGATCAGCTCCGATCTCTCCCTCAGCTCCACCCCCTCGAAGGCCTCCCTCAGCCTCCTGTAGAGGCTGAGGGGGAGGGTGTTGTAGCCGACGCTCTCTCCTTCCCTCAATCGCCCTGAGATGGCCTTGAATAGCCCCTCCTCGCCTCTGGGATAGGAGGAGACTTCACACACCTCCACCTGCTCCAGGGCCATGGGGTAGTTCAGCCCTGGGGTGTAGAGCGTTGCCTCGCCCTCCCTGATGAGAAGTAAGCCTCCGCCGGTGGAGGAGGTGAGGTAGTAGATGTTCGCCGATCCATGGACCAGGTAGGCGTCCAATCCCTCCTCCTCAACCCCCTTTATCAGTCTCTCTAACCTCATCGCCGTCGACCTCCGTGTGAGGATAGGCGTATCTCCTCTAAAGCCTTGGCCTCGACGCCCCGAAGACCCCCTACTAGTCCATAATACCCTATAATATGGACGTTAGACGTCTCACCTCGATCCTTAGGTTTGAATCCTTGAGGGGAGGGTTATAAAAGTGAGGGTTAGAAGACCCTAGGTTAATCAAAGTCGGTCCTCAACGGGGTTCAGGTATGGTCCACATCAAGAGGCTCGTCGTCAAGAACTTCAAATCCTTCAGCGGCACCGTCAGGCTCAACTTCGATCCCGGGCTCAACATCATCACCGGACCCAACGGCGGAGGGAAGAGCAACATCCTCGACGCCATCCAGTTCGTCTTCGGAGAGCTGGCCAGCAGGAGGATGAGGGTCGCAGACCTCTCGGAGCTGATCTACGACGGCGTGGTGGAGGGAGGCAGAGCGAGGGTGGCGGAGGTCTCCATCGCCCTCGATAACGCCGATAGGGGTCTGGCCGTGGATAAGGATGTGGTGACGATAAGCCGGAGAGTGGATCGAGATGGGAGGAGCCGCTACTTCATCAACGGGCGGAGGGTCTCCAGGAGAGCCGTCCTCGACCTCCTAGATATGGCCGGCATAAACCCCAGCGGCTACAACATCGTCCTCCAGGGGGCTGCGACGAGGCTGAGTGATCTCACCGCCTCCGAGAGGATGGCGGCCCTTGAGGAGCTCATAGGGTTGAGGGAGTATGATGAACGGAAGGCGAGGGCTCAGGAGCGGCTGAGGGAGGCTGAGAGGAGGATCGAGGTGGCCACGGCGAGGATCGACGAGGTTCGAAAGAGGGTCTTGGAGCTGGAGAGGCAGAGGAACGACGCCATCAGATACCGCTTCCTATCCGAGGAGGAGGCGAGGCTCGAAGCCCTAATACTCACCCATGAGACTTCGAGACTTGAGGGGAGGCTCTCCAGCCTAAGCGAGGAGCTGAGGAGGAACGAGGAGGAGATAGAACACCTCAAGCGAGATGTGGAGGGACTGGAGGAGAGACGTAGAGAGACTGAGAGGCGGCTTGAGGAATTTAAGAGGGAGATGGAGGAGCGAGGCGGAACACGTCTCCCCCTGCTGGAGTCGGAGCTCGCCGGGAAGAGGACGACGATCTCGGCCCTAGAGGATGGATTGGAGGAGCTGGGGCGGAGGAGGGGGGAGATCGAGCGGAGGCTGGAGGAGGCTGAGAGGGAGCTGGAGGAGGCGAGGAATGAGCTGGAGAAGGCTGAGGGAAGGCTCGTAGAGCTGAGGGAGGGGGAGACCCAGCTATCTGGGGAGATCGAGGGATTAGAGGAGAAGCGGAGGAGTCTAGATGAGGCCCTCTCATCGATGAGGGAGGCCCTCCGAGAAGGCCAGAGACGGATGGAGGAGCTGAGGGATTCCATAATACAGATGGAGGACACCCTGAGGGGCATCGACGCCGAGATGGAGAGACACAACATAAGGGTGGAGAGCCTAGAGGAGCGGTTGAAGGGTCTGAGGGGGAGGTATGAGAGATTCAGGTCAACCCTAGACTCCCTGAAGGAGAGGATGGAGGAGTATAAACAGCTGAAGGAGGGGGAGGAGCAGAGGCTCCTCGAGGTGTTCAAGGAGCTGAAGGACGGATTGGAGAAGCATAGAAGCCTCAAAACAGGTGTGAAGAACGCCAGGGGCCTCCTCAAGAAGGCCGAGAGCGAGGTCTCCAGGTGGAAGGCTCAGAGGGAGCTTTGGGAGAAGCTCTCCACCGGGGAGCGGGCTAGGGAGAGAATCCTAGAGATGGGGGAGGCTGGAGCCATACCGGGGTATCATGGCCCCCTCATCAACCTCATTAAATATAACTCAAAGTATGCCAAGGCCCTGGAGGCCTCCTCAGGGGGATGGCACACCGCCATAGTCGTCGAAGACCTAGAGACGGCCCTGGACTGCATCAGGAGGTTGAAGAGGACGAGGCTAGGCGTCTCTAGGTTCCTACCCCTCAACGTCCTCACGCCTCCAGAGCCGCCGCCGGAGCCGAGGGGTAGAGGCATAATAGGATTAATACCCTCTCTGGTGAAATGTGACGAGCTCTACGCATCGGCGATTCTCTATGTATGGGGCGACACGGTTTTGGTGGAGGATGAGGAGGCGGCCCTTAGAGTCGTCGACGAGGGCTATAGGGCTGTTACCCTGGAGGGAGACGTCTTCGAGGTGGAGGGAGCTGTCTCAGGGGGGCACTTCCAGGGGCGGAGGGAGCTCTTAGGGCTCATACCCAAGAGGGAGGAGATCGAGAAGCTTTCGAGGGATGTGAGGAATCTCAAGGTCCGGATAGACCGAGGGCTGAAGAGTCTACAGAGTTCTGGTGGGCGGCTGAGGAGGCTCAACGAGGCGGTGGATGAGATCAAACGTGGCATAGAGCGAGTTGAGAGGGAGAGGGAGGAGGTCTCAAGGGGTTACAGCCGTGCCGAGAGGAACCTGAAGCTGGTGGAGGGTGAGATCAAAGACGTGGAGGGGGAGCTGGAGAAGGAGCTAGCCCTCATAGAGACCCTCAAGGAGCGGAGGTCGAAGATCGAGGAGGAGATAGGGCGGAGGAGGGGCGAGATAGAGGAGCTGAAGCGTTTAACCCCCTCAGAGCTGACGGAGATGGAGGGACAACTCTACGAGGTGATGAGGCAGCTTTCAGAGCTGAAGGAGAAGCAGAACGGTGTGAGAGCCGAGATCACCATGACCGAGAACCTCATCGAGGGGGTTCTGAGGCAGAGGATCAGAAGCCTAGAGGGGGAGATGGAGAGGCTTAGGGGCGAGCTACGATCCATCGAGGAGAAGCGGGGGGAGGTCACAGCGGATATAGAGCGCCTCAACTCGGAGATAGAGACCCTGGATAGGGAGAAGGCGGAGATACTGGAGGGGCTTCGATCCATACGGAAGGTGGTGGAGCGCCATAGGCGAGAGATGGCCGGGATCGAGAGGGAGAGGAGACGACTGGAGGGGCAGATGTCGAGGCTGAGGGAGGAGAACGTAAAGCTGAAGATGGAGGCCCAGAGGCTAACTCTACAGCTAGAGCGACGACGGGAGGAGCTTGAAGCCCTCGGCTATCCCGACGGCCTCCCCGTTGAGGAGGTGAACCTACAGGAGATAGAGGAAGCCCTAGGTCGCATAAGAGCTGAGAGGGTCTCAATCCGAGGCATCAACCAGCTGGCTGAGGAGCAGTATCTCCAGGTGGTGGAGAACTACAAGCAGCTCAGCCTCAGGATCAACGAGCTGGAGGAGGAGAAGGCCTCGATCCTGGGGTTCATAGAGGAGATAGAGCGGGAGAAGCTCCACCACTTCATGGAGGCCTTCAACGAGCTCTGCGAGAACTTCTCCACAATCTTCTCCAAGCTCACCGACGGCGGCGACGGCCGACTGGAGCTCCAGAAGCCCGAGGACCCCTTCTCAGGTGGCATCGACCTCTACATCCAGTTCCCAGGTAGGTCCATGAGATTGGCGAGGGGGGCCAGCGGCGGCGAGCGGTCGGTGGCGGCCATCGCCTATCTGCTGGCGATACAGCGCTTCCTCAAGGCCCCCTTCTACCTCCTAGATGAGATAGACGCCCACTTGGACGAGGCGAACATCGTGAGGCTGGCCGAGGTTCTCAGGGAGAGTGCGGAGGAGTCCCAATTCATCGTCATCACCCTTAAGGATGTGATGGTGAGGGCCGCCGACAAGGTCTACGGAGTCTTCAACCAGAACGGCAGAAGCCGAGTGCTGGCCCTGCCCAGATTGGAGGTGAGGGCTTGAGGAGCGAGAAGCCCTTCTACCTCAAGCCTCCCTGGGAGATCCTCTTCGCGGAGTCGAAGTTGAAGAAGGTCTCACCCTGGGAGATAGACCTCACCTTCCTCCTCACAACCCTGCTGGAGGAGATGTATAAGGTGGGCATCGACTTCAGGGCCGCCGGCGTGGCGATAAACACCTCCGCCCTGATATACCTGAAGAAGGCGGAGCTGCTGCTGAAGATGGAGGAGCCCCCCAGCGCCCCCAAGAAGGAGGGGGACTTCTATCTCCCCCCTCCCCTGGAGCTGCCCTTTAGATTCGAATACACCACCACGACAATCAGGGATCTCCTAGAGGCCTTGGAGAGGGCCCTGGAGGAGGTGGAGAGGCGGCCTAAACCCAAGCTTCTTCCTCCTC
>LUCA01000034.1 GCA_001593875.1 Candidatus Bathyarchaeota archaeon B23 | reverse complement strand
GGAAGACCTGCCCCTCCTCGAAGAGGGGGCAGGGCTCCGTCGGCCCTCCCTTGATGGGGGACTCCTCGAAGATCTCCTCCGGCCTCAGGCGCTTCAGAACCGTGATCCTAACCCTACCCGGATCGGCCATATCCACACCCTTACCTATTTACCCTCGTCGAGCCTTAAGTTGATCGATGACCCCCCTAACCAGGCTCCTGGGGATACCCCTCACCGCCCTGGGGGGCCTCCTATGCCTCAGGTGGTGGCTCTTCTGGAGGAGTCATTACAGGGGGAGGCTCATCACCCACGGCCCCTACTCCTGGGTTAGGCACCCCCTCTACGCCTCCTTTCTCCTCCTCATCCTCGGCCTCGCCCTGCTGCTGCCCTCCCCCGAGACCCTGATGCTGACGCTCCTCTCCCTCGCCGTCATCCCCCTCCACATCAGGAGGGAGGAGGAGGAGCTGCTGAGGAGGTATGGGGAGGCCTATAGGAGATATATGGAGAAGGTGAGGTGGCGGCTGATACCGGGGGTCTATTAGGCCTACTCCTTGACGTACTTCAGCTCCCTGACCTCTATGGCGCCCAGGTACATCTCCGTCAGGTGCGGGTGGTTCAGGAGCTCCTGAGCAGTCCCCCTGAAGATGAAGCGGCCATGCCTCATCATGTAGGCGTAGTCGCCCACCTGTAGAGCCCTCCGGGCCCTCTGCTCCACGAGGACGACGGGAAGCCCCGTCAGCTCCGCCATCTCCTTGAACTTCTTCATCACCTCCGTCACCAGCTTCGGCATCAGCCCGGCCGTCGGCTCGTCGACGAGCATCACCTTCGGATCCCTGATGAGGACCATGCTCTCCGCCAGCATCTGCCTCTCCCCGCCGCTGAGGGTTCCGGCCTTCCGGTGTAGGAAGCCCTTCAGGACGGGGAAGAGGGTGAAGATCATCTCAAGCTTCTCCTCCACCCTGCTGGGATCCCTCACGGTGTAGGCGGCCATCTTGAGGTTCTCCCAGACGGTCAGCCTGCTGAAGATGTTGCTCACCTGGGGCATGTAGCCTATGCCCATCCTTGTTCTCTCATGTGGAGGCATCTTCGTCACGTCCTTCCCCTCGAAGTAGATCTTACCCGCGTAGATGGTGACCAGCCCCATGATGGCCTTGAGGAGCGTCGTCTTCCCGACGCCGTTGGGGCCTACAATGACGGTCACCGCCTCATCCGGCGCCTCGAAGTCGAGGTCGTAGAGCACATGGATCGGCCCATAGCCGGCGTTCAAACCCTTAGTCTCGATGATGTTACCCATCCTCTCACTCCTCCCCTAGGTAGGAGGCGACGACCCGTGGATCCTCGAAGACCTCCTCAGCCCGCCCCTGGCATACGAGCTTACCCCGATCCATGGCGAATACCCAGTCGGCGTACTGGGCCGCTACCTCAAGCCTATGCTCGATGACGAGGAAGGTGATGTTCAACTCATCCCTCAGCCGGATTATGTGGCTGAAGATCTGGTGGCAGAGCTTCGGGTCGATGCTGCCCACCGGCTCGTCGATGAGCAGCGTCTCCGCCCCGCTCATCAATCCCCTCCCGATCTCTAGGAGCTTCAGCTCGCCGCCGCTGAGGGTCTTCGCCGGCATGTTCCAGACATGTCTAAGGCCCAGGACCCTCAGCAGCTCGGCGGCCCGCCTCACGGCGCTCACCTCGCTGTCGACCCACGTAGGCTTGAAGAGGGAGAGGAAGATGTTCTCACCGGCGTTGTCCGGGAGGGCGACCAACATATTCTCCAGCGTCGTCAACGCCATGAAGGGTGAGGGGATCTGGAAGGTCCTGACAAGGCCCCTCCGAGCCCGGATGAACATAGGCTCATCGGTGATGTCGACGCCTCGATAGTAGATGCGCCCCTCCTCAGGCTTGAAGAAGCCCGAGATGCAGTTGACGAGCGTCGTCTTCCCACATCCATTGGGGCCGACGAGGAGGTAGATCCCCCCCTCATGGAGGCTGAAGCTGACACCGTCGACTGCGGCGAACTTCCCGAAGAACTTCCTCACGTTCTCGATCCTGAGAACCTCGGTCATCCCCTTCGACCAACCTAACTAACTCCAACTAGCATCTTAAATATTTTTCACTTTCAACAACGGGGAGAAAAGAAACTCAAAAAAGGTGGGTTTAGCCGTGGCCTGGCGGCGTCAGCCCCTCAGTGGTCTCTCCCTCTGGCGTGATGGCGGTCTTATACCAGGTTACCTTAGCGGTGGTGCCGTCATATAGGCCGAACTTGGTGTTGTAGCACTTGCCGTCGATTATGGCATAGCCCCAGATGTCGTAGTTGGCGGCATACCTGTCACCTTTCTCATCGAGCCTACACCAGCCGCTGGAGCCGAAGAGGTCATAGCAGTAGGGTATGATGTGATCGGCGATCTCGGTGGGATCGGTGGTCTGCTCCTCGAGGATGATGTGAACGTAGGCGAAATAGATGTCATAGGTGCAGGCCGTGTAGAAGCTCACCGGCATGTTGATCAGCTCATAGCACTTGTCATAGAGGTAGGTCCACTTGGGAGATTCAGCGGGAGCCGCCAGGGTGCTGAGCACTTTGCAGTGGTCGGCGTGATCTGGCGCGTCGTCGATGAGCTGCTGCGTCATCGCCGTGCCGTCGCTCCCGAACCACATGAGGTTGTAGATAGTCGGATAGTCCTTAGCCTGGGTGAGGATGGTGACGATCTCGGAGAAGGAGATGGCCTCGATGCCGACGTGCTCGGCGCCGTACTTCTCGACGGCCGCCTTGGCGACCTCCTCCATCTGGTTGAGGTAGCTGCTGAACTCCGTCACCTCGGTGGCATACCTCACCCTAGCTAGGATCTCGCCGCCGCGGGCGGGGAACTCCTTCTCTAGGATGTTGTATATGCCGTCGGCCCAGGGGTCACCACGCTGGATGACGATGACGGCCTCGATGCCCCAGCTCCAGAGCATCTCGGCGATGGCTGGGGCCTGGACCATGTCGTTGGGGCACATCCTGAAGAGGCGGTCACCCTCGATCCACAGCAGCGGAGAGGTGGAGGAGGGGCTGAACATGATCATGTCGTTCTCGTTGACATAGGATAGGGCTGACTGAGCCTGAGAGGACCATCGGCCACAGATGAGGAAGTTTACCCCCATCGCCTTGAAGGACTGGACCTTCTCCAGGTGGATGGCAGCCTGCGCCTGGGCGTCATCCAGTAGGGCCTCAAAGGTGACATCGTAGCCCAAGAGCTCCGCATACTTGTTTATATCCGGGACTATGACCTTCTCCAAGATCGGCGTATAGGTCTCCAGGGCAACGGTGCTGGCGACTATGTCGCCGAACTGGATGGTCTTCCCCTCTAGGGGCCTGACCTCGACTGTGACCGTCTTCTCGACCACCTTCTCCTTAACCGGCGCCGTATATCTGCCAACGCCGACTCCGATACCGAGCCCGACTATCAATAATACTACAGCGAGTACAAGGGCGGTTCGCTCCAAAGTTTTCACCTCTCTTTCTTTCTCGCAATTTTTAGTATCGTTATTATTCCTTATATAAGTTTTTAGAGGTTGTAGAAAGAGGCGAATTTTTATTTTTCCATTAAAAATAACCCATTATTTGGCAATAGAGTTTATAGGGAATTTCTAATGCTCATTACTGTTTTTAAAAAAATTTATTTAAGTGTTGGAGAGGTCATTAAGAGGAGTGATAGGGATATGTTACTGCCAGCTATATGGATGGCAGCCATAGTCTATGCCTGCGAGATAGCCATCCTCAGCATTGGCTTCACGCTGACCTACCTGACGGCGAAGATACCCAACTTCGCCCACGGCACCTACGCCGGCTACGGCATCTACGTCAACTATACGATGTCGAAGATCTTCGGCCTGAACCCATACCTCTCCTTCCCCGTGGCCTTCTTCCTCGGCGGCGGCATCGGCGTCACGGTCTATCTGCTCGTCATCGGCGTTTTGACGAGGATGGGGGGCGGAGCCATCGTGCTGACCATCTCCACCATCGCCATCCAGATCTTCCTGACGGCCATACTCTACATCTACGCCTTCTGGCTGAGGGGGGTCTACCACACCTATACTCTTCAGTTCATATTGAAGGCTAGGGACTTCCAGCTCATGGGGATGCCCGGCATCTTCTACGTCGCCCTCTCCATCTGCTTCATCGCCGTCATCGTCCTCCACTACTTCCTGACGAAGACGCGGCTCGGGGTCTCCATGAGGGCCGTGGCCGAGGACCCAGAGCTGGCCTCGGTTCTAGGCATCAACGTAAACAGGACGCAGCTCTTCTCCTGGTTCCTCACAGGGGGCCTCGCAGCCCTCGCCGGGGCGATGTACCCCATGTGGTTCCAGTCGATGCCCGGCTCAGGGGGGTTGATCATCACCAGCATCATGGCAGGCAGCCTCCTGGGGGGGATGGAGAACGTCTACGGCGCCATAGTCGGCGGCTTCGGCGTCGGCCTCTCGGAGATCCTGTTGACGAACCAGCTTCAGGACATCTTCGGCATCTGGGTCGGCGAGTACAGGCCTCTGATCCCGATGTTCTTCCTCATCGCCGTCCTCCTCATCCAGCCTAGGGGTCTACAGGGGGCCTATGATTGGCTGACGAAGTCGAAGAGAGGGATGGAGTTATTAGCTAAATTGGGGATAAGATTGGAGTGATGAGAGATGTTGGGTGTAATCGGCTCCAGCGTGGCTGCTATCACGGGAATGAACAGGCTGGTCGTCGACATAGCTATGTACTTCGGCCTCTTCGTCATCGTCGCCATGGCCCTCAACTTCCAATACGGCAACGCGGGTATCCCCAACTTCGGATGCGCCGTCCAGGTCATCGTAGGTGGCTTCACCGTCAGCGGCCTAACCCTCAGACTGGCCTACTGGCTGGTGGAGAAGGCGGGCATACAGCTCCTCCCCTATCAGACGGCCTATGACTGGCTCTATAACAGTCAGCTGAACGTCGTTACGACCAACTCCTTCCTCAAGAGCCATCCCCTGGTGGGGATCGCCCTCCTCCTCTTCTCCCTCGCCGTCGCCATGGTCCTGGGGGCCGCCATAGGCTGGCTCATCTCCGTGCCCGCCATCAGGCTGAGGGCCACCTACCTGATGATCACGCTCATCACCATGGCCGACGCCTCCCAGATCTTCGGGAGGAACATCCCCTACATCTGCGGTGGCACCCTCGGCATCTGGATCCCCAACGTCTTCGCCTGGTATCCCGGGGATAGGGGCGTCATCACCGCCGTCGTCACCCTCGCCATCGGCCTCGTCTGCTTCTTCATCTTCAGGACGATGCTCAACTCCCCCTACGGGAGGCTGATGAGGGCAATAAGGGAGAACGAGATCACCTGCCAGAGCGTGGGGAAGAACGTCGTAGGCATCAGGCGTAACATCCTCATGTTCGCCTCGGCCATCACCGCCATACCTGGCGTCATGACGGCCTACTACTACTCCTACGTCGTCGACGCCATGTATCAGCGAGCCTACTGGACCTACTGGTCTTGGCTGATGCTCATCCTCGGAGGCCCTGGGAACAACGCCGGCACCTTCCTGGGCTGCGCCCTCGTCATCGCCATGAGGAGGATCATCATCGTCTACAAGTGGTTCTTCGACAAGATACTCTTCTTCCCCATCAGCTACTTCGAGCAGATACTCCTCGGAGTGCTGCTCATCGCCGTCATGATCTTCAGACCCGACGGGTTGATCCCTGAGAAGCTGCTCTACATCCCAGGCGTCAACTACAGGAGGCTGGTGAGCGAGGAGGTGAAGGTGGACTGGAGGACGGCGCCGAAGATGAGGCATGCAGGCAGGAGGAGGCGCTTCTCCCTTAAGTTCTGGAAGAGGTGAGGCCACATGGACATGGATATAGTGCTCTTCTGGGTCATGGTCGCCCTCTGGGTGATCATGCCAGCCTTCATCGTCTACGAGGAGATCAAGGAGAGGAGGGCGCTGGCGGAGCTGCAGAAGGCCGAGGCAGCGTCGGAGGAGGCGTAGAGCGACCCCTCTTTTAATTCACCACCTAACGGGGAGGCTGGATCATGCCCAAGGTCTGCGCCGTCTGCGGGAAGGTCCTCACCGAGGAGGAGGTCAGGATCGTGGAGAGCAGGAACATCGGACTCCGCGGCAGGCGCACTCGGCGCACTCGATACCTCTGCTCCGAGTGTAGACAGAAGGAGTATCAGAGCTATGTACGGGAGCTGCGGAGGCTCTTCAGGGATTAGCTGAACCCCCTATCCGAGATGGCGTCGCTGAGGACTGCCTCCAGGCCCCTAAGCCTGTTCCTCAGCGTCACCTCCGTCGTCCCGGCGGCGGCGGCCACCTCCTTCTGGATCCTCCTGTCGTTGGTCTCCAGGCAGGCGAGGTAGAGGGCGGCGGCCGCCAGCCCCCTGGGGTCCTTCCCCGCTAGGCCGTGGCGCTCACGGGCCCTCCTGAGGATCTCTATGGCGTACTGCTCCGTCTCCCGCCTCACCTTCAGCTTTGAGGCGATGCTGGGGATGAACTTCATCGGGTCGTCGACGGGCATCCTAAGCCCCAGCTCCCTCACCAGAAGCCTGTAGGTCCTGGCGATCTCGGAGTACTCCCTCGTGCTCTCCTCGGCCATCCTCTTCAGAGACCTGGGTATGCGCTGCAGCCTGCAGGCGGCGTAGAGGCTGGCGGCGACGAAGGCGTCGATGCTGCGGCCCCTGATGAGGTCCTGCTTCAGGGCCCTCCTGTAGATGAGGGCGGCCTCCTCCTTCACCCCCTCGGGGATGTGCAGCCGGGCCGCCAGCCTGTCCAGCTCGGCCATCGCTATGCTGAGGTTCCTCCCCCAGGCCTCATCCATCTTGGACCTGTTGTCGTAGCGCCTCAGCTTGCTCATCATCAGCCTCGTATCCAGGTCGAGTCGCCTCCCCTTGGCGTCCCTGTCCTCGTAGAAGGCCGTTGAGAGGCCCTTGTCGAAGATGGTGTAGGAGGAGCCTAGACCCGTCCTGGCCCTGGACT
>LUCA01000033.1 GCA_001593875.1 Candidatus Bathyarchaeota archaeon B23 | reverse complement strand
AACCCTAGGGGCGTGGAGCCGGCGTAGGTGTTGCCGACGTGGGGGACGATGAGGCCGGGCTTTATGGCGTCCATGCCGAAGCCTAGCCGTTTAGCCACCTTTATGGGGAACTTCACATTGGGCTGGTGGAAGACGGCGTACTTGAAGTCCCCTGGATCATAGCCCAGCTCTCCCATGAGGCCCTTCGCAGCCCCTATGATATGTCTGAAGTAGGCGGGCTCACCCGTGAAGCGGTTACCATGCCTGGGATACATCTCAAGGCCTCTCCTCCAGAAGTCCGGGGTGTCGGTGACGTAGGAGTAGGAGCTCTCCAGGTAGGCGAGGGTTCTATCGGATTTGAGGGTGAAGATGAAGGCGGCTCCGCCGCAGGCGACGGTGTATTCCAGGGGGTCGGCGGGCCTCCCCTGAGCCGTGTCGGCGCCTATGGCCATGGCATACTTCACCATCCCGCTGGAGACGAGGCCGATACAGGTCTGGAAGGCCTCGGTTCCGGCCTTGCAGGCGAACTCGTAGTCGGCGGCCGTCACCTGGGGCGTCGCCCCTATCGCCTCCGCCACTATGCTGCCGCAGGGCTTGACGGCGTAGGGCTTCGACTCCGTCCCGACGTAGATGGCCCCGATCTCGCTGGGATCGATGTTGGCCCTCTTGACGGCGTATCGGGCGCACTCGACAGCTATGGTGACGGCGTCCTCATCTATGGAGGCGACGGCCTTCTCCTCTATGGGCTCCCCACATCCACCCCAGACCCTGCTGATCTCTGAGGCCTTGAGTCTATTTAGAGGGATATAAGCCCCATACCCGATGATGCCGACGGGGCGTGAGGTCTTCAAAATGATCACCACATCTGGCGATTGATGATTCATCAATCCATATTACTATTTAAATTTTCGTTGAGAATCGATGGAGCATTCGGCGATCGCCGAATCAATCCAGGAGGACCCTCAAGACGGACTGGATGGACCTCATGGACGCCTTAAAGGAGTAGGGTCTCTCGAAGGGGGTTACGAGGCTCCTCCAGTCCTCACCGACCACCTCCAGGGTCCCAACATCGATCTCGCCCAGCCCCAGCTCATAGGCCCGGACGAGGTGGCCTACCTCCTTCGGGTTGATGCCCATCATATTAGCGCAGAGAACGTCCACCTCCAGGGGGTTCCTCCCCGCTATGATGAGGTCCATCTCCTTCGGCGTCCCGATCACGGGGCCATTCCCCTCCATAGCCGTGATGGCGTCGACCACTATCAAGTCGTGGCGGATCACCCTAGCGAGGTAGGGGAGGATCTCATCGAGGTGGGGGTGGAGCTTCTTCTTATCACCCCTCATGGGAAGGCCGAAGAGGTTCTTTATGGAGAGCGTCACCAAAGTCGGCCCGGAGGTCTTCATCTTGGGCAGATTGACGAAGTAATCCGCCTCCAGCACCGTCTTGGGCAGCCTTATCTCGATGTCATTCACCCTATGAACTTCGCCCTCATCTCTGCTGAGGTTCATAAACTCCACCCCTAGAGAGCTCAGGAGGTCCAGTAGGCCGGACCTCTCCGCCCTCCTGTCAGCCGTCCCGGAGATGCTGTCGCTCTCCACCACCACTATGTCATCCGTCTCGCCCTGAAGCAGCCTTATCACCGCCTCTATCACCCTGAAGTCCGTTATGACCATCCCGTAGGGGTTCTTGGGGTAGCAGATGTTCGGCTTCAAGACGGCCCTACACCCCCGCTTGATGCCCAATCCCCCTATGAGGTCGACGGCCTCCTCGACGGCCCTCTCCACGTCCTCATCAACCTTCACTACCGCCAGCTTACCCATGAACCCTCATCGCCTCCATCGCCTCGTGGAGGGCTGAAGCCAGGGCTTCCTCCTCCCTCATCGTCAGCCGAGGCTCCTCCAACACCCTCACAACCCTATAGAAGTGTAGATACTGCCGCTTAAAGGATGGATGCCTCATCCGGAGGAGGTCGAGGTAGCAGCCCAATCCGCCGCCGCCGATCCTCCTAGGCTTACCACCACGCTCCAACTCCAGCGACCAAGGCCGCTTCATCAACTCCATCTTGAGAGCCCCCTCAGACCCCTCGACGTGGAGCTCGAAGCGGGGTATGAGAGCCGTCCAACTGGCCTCCCCCTCTATGGGGATGCCGCCGACCCCAAGGCTGAAGGTGAAGTTGTCGACGACGGGATATCTCCTCCTCCAACCCTCCACCGTCAACACCTCGAAGCTCCACCCGGTGAAGAGGCCGATGACCGAGAGGATGTGGGGCAGCAGGTCCTCGAGGATTCCATGATCCCCCTCAAATCTGAAGCGGGTCATCGGCCTATAGCCCCTGAGGTTGTTCAGCAATCTCACCGATACGCGCTGCACAGTCCCCAGCTCCCCCTCTTTGAGGAGTTTTAGGGCCTCGTCGAGGATAGGCGTATGGGCGTAGTTGTGGAAGGGCTGAGCCGTCAGGCCTCTCCCCTCGGCCTCTGACGCTATCTCCCTACACCCCTCAGCGCTCCTCGCCATCGGCTTCTCGCAGAGGACGTGCCTACCCCTCCTCAGGGCCTCCAGGGACATCTCCTCATGGAGGTGGGGAGGGGTGTTTATGGATACCGCCTCCACCTCCTCGTCCGATAGGAGCGCCCTGTGATCCCCATACCATCTCGCTCCGATGTCCTCCGCCACCCTCCTCGCCCTGGAGACATCTCGATCGGCGACGGCCACCACCTCGATCTCCCCCAATCCCCTTAGGGCTTGGAGGTGGAACATCGTCGTCGCCCTCCCACATCCGATGATGCCCAGCCTAAGCCTCAACGGGATCAGCCCTTGAGGATATGATAGTCGTCTTCGACTTTAGAGATATTCCCTCAGCAGCTCCCTATAGCCGTAGTGGAGGGAGACGGCGGCGCAGAGGAGGAGCTCAAGCCAGTAGGTGACGAGCCTGGTGAGGAGGGAGATGGCCGAGGCGAGGCTCAGCGGCAACCCTAGGAGGTAGAGGGAGCCCGTCAGCCCAGCGTCGACGATGCCTAGGCCGCCGGGGATGATGATGTTGAGCTGCTGGATGAACTCCACCGCCGCGTAGAGGACGACGATGATCCAGAAGTCGATGCGGCAGCCGAGGGACCTGGCGACGAGCCAGGTGGTTATGGAGCCGGTGCTCCACTGGAAGGCGACCATCAGGAGGGCTGAGAGGTTGAGGAGGGGCCTTGAACGGAGGGTTGAGATGGCCTCCTCCACGCCGTTGATGAGGCCCTCGAAGCCTCCGGCTCCCAGCCTCGGATCCCTTAAGCCTCGTTCCACCCTTGACCTCAGCCACCCTGGGAGGCGTCGATGGAGGCCTCTCAGGAGGCTGGGGGTGAGGAGGAGGCCGAAGAGGAGGCTTGTGGAGACGCCGAAGAGGACGACGAAGAGGAGGAGCCCTCGCTCTATGGGGATGCTCACGCCCCTAACGGCCTCTATGAGGGCGGCGAGGGTGATGAGGAGGCCGAAGGAGAGGTTGTACATCGATTTGTGGATGATGACCGACGCCGCCGCCTTCCCCAGGTCCGACCCCTCCTTATTCCTCACCAGGTAAGCCCTGATCAGCTCGGAGCCGATGGGGATGGGCATGAGCCAGACGACGAAGAGGCTGATGAAGGTCGCCGAGATGGAGTCGAGGAGGGAGAGCCTCACCCCCATCCCCCATAGGAGGAGATGCCAGGAGAGGGCGAAGAGGAGAAGGCCTAGGTCGTTGATGGCGATGGAGAGGAGGAAGAGGGGTAGATTCAGCCTACCGGCCTCCAGGAGGATGGAGAAGGGGTTGGTCCAGAGGAGGTAGAGGGCGAAGAGGAGGAGGCCCAATAGAAGAAGCAGAATCCCAAGCCTCCCCTTAAGCCTCCCACCTCTTCTGAACACGATAACACTTAGACGGCTGAGGGGGAATAATAATTTGATGGACGACTTCGAGAGATTCCTCTCGAGACATAGCGATGACAGGATCCTCGTCGTCACCCCAGGCGGAAACCATGGCGACACCCTCATACACCTGGGGCTGGAGAAGAAGCTGAGGGAGCTGAGGATAGATTATAAGACCCTCAACCTAGAGGTGGAGGGGCTTAGAAGGCCTTCGCTGGGCGTTAAATACCTCTTAAACATCGCCTCCTGGAGGCTGGGCCTCAGACGCATCTTCAAGCTCCTCGACACGGAGGGCTTCGACCTCCTCCTCTTCGAGGGCGGCGGCTACATGAGCGACCTATGGTATGGCCCCGTCCTCATGATGGAGGCTGTCAGGATGCATGACAAACCCATAGCTGTCGCCCCCCAGAGCTACTGGTTTAGAGGTGAGGGCTTTAGGGAGCTCCTTGGAGGGGGGAGGCCCATCACCCTCTTCTGTCGAGAGCCCTACAGCTATAGACATCTACTGGAGATGGAGCTCCCGCCATCTGTGGAGGTCCATGTCTCCGATGATACCTCCCTCTACCTAGAGCCAGGGGATTTGGAGAGATACATCCAGCCTCGAAGGGGGGGCTATGACCTGGTCTGCTTCAGGGGGGATAGGGAGTCCGCCATCTCCGAGGCCTTGAAGAGGAGCATCCTGGCTATGGCCGTCGACCCCCTGGTGGGGGATATCTCCAAGAGGAGGAGTTTCGAGGAGTTTATCTCCACGGTGGCCCACGCTGAGAGGGTCTACACCGATAGGCTGCATGTCGCCATCCTGGCAGCCCTTCTCCGTAGGGATACCCTGCTGATAGGTGTTAGATATCATAAGAATCTGGGGGTCTACGAGTACTCCCTGAGGCGATTCCCCTGGGTGAGGTATGTGGAGGCGGAGGGTGATTTATTTAACGTTCATTTTAAAAGGCCTCGTATCTAAAACTATTCGGGCATGCCGGAAGGCCGGTATGAGCCCCATATCTCCGTCGTCATCCCGGTGAAGAACTCCGCTGGGACGATAGGGGAGCTGCTGGACTCGTTGATGAAGCTAGACTACAACTGGGAGAGGCTTGAGATACTCGTCGTCGATGGGAGGTCGACGGATGGGACGAGGGAGATCGTCGAGAGATACCCCGTCAGGCTGCTGGAGGAGGAGGGGAGAGGCCTAAACGCCGCTCGGAATACGGGGGTGAGGTACTCTAAGGGGGAGATCATCGCCTTCACCGACGGCGACTGCATCGTCCCCTCAGATTGGGTGAGGACCCTCGCCGAGAACTTCAGAGACCCCTCCGTCGGCTTCGTGGGCGGCCTGGTGGAGGGCTATCACCGAGATAGCTTCCTCTCCATCTACATGGATGAGACCCTCTTCCACGCCGTCCCCAGCTTCACCACTAGGAGTGAGGCTACGGATCTGAGACTTCTACGCTTCCCAGCCGGCTGCAACATGGCCTTCAGGAGGCATGCCCTGGAGAAGATAGATCTCTTCGACGAGCGCATCTACTACGGCTTCGACGACCTGGAGCCGGTGGAGGAACTGGGCCTGAGGGGCTTCCGCATCGTCCTGGACCCTAGGGTGCTGATCTGGCATAAACATCGGACAACCCTCTGGGCGATGATCAAGCAGCACTTCAACTACGGCAGGGGTGGAGCCCTGCTGCTTATCTATAAGAGGGCGAGCAGGTTGTCCAGATGGTTCTCGGCCTACCTCTTCTCCACCACCCTCCTCCTCTCCCTCATCCTCCTCCTCCTGACTCTCGGCCTAACGTTGATGCCGAAGCTCCTCAGACTTCTCGTCGCCTCGCTGATCTCCATCTACATGCTCCATATGGCGCTCTACTCCCGCATGGCTATGAGTTCCAAGAGGATGAGTAAGATGCTTCTATACCCCCTCCTAGACATATTGAGGGGGCTCTCCTTCACCCTCGGCGGCCTCTTCCAGCTGGGAAGAAGCCTCCTCGGCAGGGGTTGAGATGGACATCGAGATCAGGACCTTCCGACCTGAAGACCTCGAAGAGGTCTACGAGATAGAACGGCGATCCTTCCTCTGGCCCTGGTCTCAGGGAGTCTTCATCCACCTCCACCACACCACGCCCCACCTCTTCCTCGTCGCCGTCGTCGATGGGAGGGTGGTGGGTTACGTCATGGGGGAGATGGAGGGGGCGAAGGTGGGCCATGTGATAAACATCGCGGTCCATGAGGCCTATAGGAGGAGGGGCGTGGGGACTAGGCTGATGGAGGAGCTTGAGCGCAGATTCGGGGAGCTGGGAGCGGAGGGAGTGAAACTGGAGGTGAGAGAGGGAAATGAGGAGGCGAGAGCCTTCTACAGAGGTCTGGGATATGTGGAGAGGGGGAGGGTGGATAGATACTATTGGAATCTGACGGCCGTCAGGATGGAGAAGAAGCTGGGGAGATGAAGGCTTTATATGGCGGCTCCCCATCTTTAACCACCTTCGGGTGAGGGAGATGGGAAGCATCAAGGTGGCGATAGCCGGCGTTGGAAACTGCTGTTCAGCCCTCGTCCAAGGCGTCTACTACTATAGGGAGAAGGAGCCCGTGGGATTGCTACATAGGGAGATCGGAGGCTACGGCATCAAGGATATCGAGTTCGTCGCCGCCTTCGACATCGACGGCCGAAAGGTCGGTAGAGACCTATCGGAGGCCATCTTCTCAGAGGTGAATGAAGCCCCCAAGTTCGTGGAGGTCCCCCATCTAGGTGTGGAGGTGAGGAGGGGGCCGGTGCTGGATGGGGTGAGCACCCTGACGAAGGAGCTCATCCCCCTCTCACAGGAGGGAGAGGTGGACGTCGCGGAGGAGTTGAGGAGGAGTGGAGCCGAGATATTGGTGAACCTCGTCTCAGGTGGGGCGGAGGAGGCTTCGAGGTTCTACGCCGAGGCCGCCCTCAGGGCCGGCTGCGCCTTCCTCAACGCCACCCCGGCCACTATAGCGAGCGACCCCTCCTTGGGTGAGCGATTTAGGGCTGCGGGCCTACCCCTCGTGGGGGACGACCTCCTAGATCAGGTGGGGGCGACGGCCCTCCATATGGCCCTCCTGGAGTTCCTTCACATGCGAGGCGTCAGGGTTGAGGAGAGCTTCCAGCTGGATGTCGGCGGCGGAATGGAGGCTCTCAACACCCTGGCGAGGGTGAGGGAGGCGAAGAGGAGGATCAAGACCGAGGCCGTCGCGGCCT
>LUCA01000032.1 GCA_001593875.1 Candidatus Bathyarchaeota archaeon B23 | reverse complement strand
CGCTCTCGAAGACGGAGAAGGTGTAGGGGGTCCGCGTCACCGAGTCTGGGCAGGAGGGTACTCCATGCCTTATGACCCTGTTCCCCAGGGCCTTGAAGACCAGGCGGGACGCCAGCGCAGGGCCGCAGCCCTGGCAGGCGCTGCCCGGGGAGATCGTATACTCCTCGAGGGGTATCTCCTTGATGGTCAACTTCTCCATCCCTTTCACCTCCTAAATCCACTCCACCAGGGGGGAGACTCTCTCGCCCCTGGCCGCCTTGAGGGTCTTCTCCGCCATCCTCTCCACGTCGCTCACCTTCACCTCCTTCCCAGCTAGGCCGGCGTGGAAGCCGAGAACCCTGGGCCTCTCCTCCAGGTCGTAGACGGCGCTCCTGATGAGGGTGTAGGCCACGCCCCCCACGCCCAGGCAGACGTTTCTATCGATCATCCCTACGGCGTCCACCTCGCTTCCTATGCGCTGGAATTCCTCGTAGGGGAAGGGGACGAGACACTTGAGCTTCACCAACCCTATGGGTTTTCCCTCAGCTCTCAGGCGGTCTATGGCGTCCCGGGCGGTGCTGGCGATGGTCCCCATGGCGACGACGACAGCCTCGGCGTCCTCGCATCGATACTCCTCCACGAGGCCGTTGCCGTAGCCCCTGCCGAAGCGCTTGGCGAACTCCTCGTTCACCTCCTTGATGACCTCCTTCGCCTCGACGATCGCCTTGTGATGCTCCTCCCAGGGGGTCCTCCACCACCTGAGCCTCCTCAGATCGAGGTCCTCGGGCATGATGCTCGGCTTCGGCTTGTAGGGCGGGAGGAAGTCGTCCACCTCCTCCTGCTCTGGGACGTCGACGGGCTCGGCGGTGTAGCTGAGGATGTAGCCGTCGTAGCCGACGGCGACGGGGATCCTCACCCTCATATCCTCCGCCACCCTGTAGGCCATGACGATGGTGTCCAACACCTCCTGATTGTTCTCGGCGTACCACTGCATCCACCCGGTCATGATGTGGGACATCAGATCTGTGTGGTCGGGCTGCATCCCCTTGTTGCCCCTGTGGACGACGGCCATGACGACGGGCAGCCGGAGGCTTGAGGTGTCATGCATGGGGTGATGCATGTAGAGGCAGCCGGGGCCTGAGGTGCAGCAGAAGGTTCTGGCCCCCACCCTGGAGGCGGTCTGGACCACCACCTGGGCCGTCAGCTCCCCCTCCACGTTGATGAACTCGCAGTCCATCTCGCCGCTGGTGATGAACTCGTTCAGGTATTCGACGATGGTGGTCTGAGGGGTGACCGGGAAGGCGACGGCCACCTGAACCCTGGAGAGCTTGGCGGCTGTGGCAGCCGCCTTGTTTCCAACCATAACCTCTAAGGTCATCGAAACACCTCCTAGAGGGTCTCCCTCATGAGCTCGATGGCCTTGACGGGGCACTCGTGGACGCAGATGCCGCAGCCCTTACACTTGTCGTAGTCGATGACGGGCTTCTCGTCGACGAGGCTTATCGCCGTCTCGGGGCAGTAGATCCAGCAGAACCTGCAGCTTATACATCTATCCAGGTCGACGACGGGCTTGAAGACCCTCCAGTCGGCGACGCTCTTGAGGACGCCGTAGCCGGTGACGTGGGGTGGCTCCTCCTCCCCCGGCCTGAGGGGGCCCTTAGCGGGCTTGGGCGGGTAGACCTCCTTGTAGGCCCTCCTCAACGCCTCGACGTTCCTCTCGCCGATCTCCCCTGGGAAGCGGTGGAGGATCGCCTCCTTCAGGGACTCCAGCTTCGCTATGCCCGTCACCTTGCTGAAGGCCCCGAGGATGGCTGTGTTGGTGATGGGCCTGCGGAGGGTTTCGAGGGCGATGGTGGTGGCGTCGACGGTGGAGATGAGGAAGTCGCCTCCGATCTCCACCTCCTCCGGCGGCTTTGGGAGGTTTAGTAGGAGCAGCCCCCCAGATTTCAGCCCCGCCGCCACAGAGGGCTTCCCACTGAGGATGGGATCGATGACTATGACGATATCAGGTTCATGAACCAAGTCCCTACGCCTGACGGGGCGGCCGTCGATTCGGACATAAGCCGTCACCGGTGCGCCCCTCCTCTCGGTTCCATACATCGGTATAGCCTGGGCGTATCGCCCCTCCTGGGCGACGGCCTCGGCGATGAGCCTCGAGGCCGTCACCGCTCCCTGGCCTCCTCTTCCATGGAACCTTATTTCAATCATTTCCCTAATCCCTCCTCCCCTCCTCTTAAAAGGGTTACCGCAGGGAGTTTATATCTAGGATCGAGCTATCATAGGGGATCACCATGAGGAGCCCCTTGGAAGACGTCAGGGTTTTAGATCTCACCCATGTCTGGTTCGGCCCCTGGTGCACTATGATGCTCGCCTACCTCGGCGCCGAGGTCATCAGGATCGAGCCCCCTTGGGGCGGCATAGATCGAGTGGGCTTCGGCCCCCTCTTCGGCGGCGTCACCTATACGTTTCACCATCTAAACCTCAACAAGAAGGATCTAACCCTCAACCTCAAGCATCCCCGAGGCCGGGAGATATTCCTTAGGCTCGTCGAGGTCTCGGATGTCGTCGTGGAGAACTTCAGGCCTGGGACCATGGAGCGTCTCGGCCTGGATTACCCGACTCTGAGGGAGGTGAACCCGGGGATCATCTACGCCGCCCTCTCAGGCTTTGGGCAGTATGGCCCCTACTCCCGGAGGGGGTCCTACGCCGCCGTCGCCGAGGCGATGAGCGGTCATACGAGGCTGACGGGGGACGGCGTCGACCCTGAGGGGCCGCCTGTAGAGATGGCTCAGGCCTACGGCGACCTGGGGCCGGGGACCATGGCGGCTATGGCCATCGTAGCGGCCCTGAGGATGAGGGATAAGACCGGGGTGGGGCAGATGATCGACGTCGCCCAGCTCGACTGTATGGTGGCCTACAACACGGCCGTAACGGGCTATCTCCTCTCGGGGCTGAAGCCCTGGGAGATGAGGGAGAGGTATCCCTCCCCCGGCGTCGGAGGCCTCATGAGGACGAGGGACGGCGGCTGGATCAAGGTGGCGGCCTACTCTCCCAGAATCCTGGATAGGCTGAGGGAGGCCCTCGGCGTGGAGGAGTTGTCGAAGGAGCTGGTGGAGGGACGAGTGGCCGAGATGACCAGGGATGAGGCCGTCGACTTCTTCGTCTCCATCGACGTCCCCGTCGCCCCGGTCTACCACCTCGACGAGGTGGTGAGGGATAGGCATCTATGGGAGCGGGGGATGTTCATCGAGGTGGAGCACCCCAAGGCCGGGAGGGTGAGGACCACCAACTTCCCCCTCAAGTTCTCCAAGTATTCACCACCCCACCCCTCCGCCGCCCCGCTCTTGGGGCAGAACAACGGGGAGATCCTCATCGACCTATTGGGCTATACGGAGGAGCAGGTCTCGGAGCTGAGGCGGGAGGGGGTCATCGGCGGCGAGGCCTAACCCCCCTCGACGGGATTATGCGATGTCGATGTCCCCCTCAGCCGGATAGACGAGAGGGCGGGGAGCCACCCCTCACTAAGATGGCTGAGTAGAGACCTCTAACCCCCTCGCCCCTATATAGGCGGCTCATCCTCCACCCCGCCCTCTCAGCCGTCTCCTCCATCTCCTCAGGCGTAGCCAGCCAGAGGTCGAACCAGGGGCCTATCTCTCCCTGGAGCTCGAAGTGGATGGTGACCAATCCAAGGGGCCGTCGCCTCCGTCGATTCCTCTCATGGTAGGCTAGATGCCTCGGGTTGTCCGTGTCCAAGGGGTCCCTGGAGGTCGCGACGATGATCCCGCTCATCCTCGTAACCCTATGGAGCTCCCTCAGCATCTCCACCGTCTCCTGGGGTCCGCCGGCGATGCCGAAGTTGTTCCCCATCATCAAGAGGGCGTCGAAGACCCCCTCTCTGAAGCCCAGGCTCCTGGCGTCCATCAGCAGGCAGTGCTCCGCACCCCTCTCCCTGGAGACCCTCAAGGCGAAGGGTGAGAGGTCCACGCCGACGGCTTCATGCCCCTCCCCCTGGAGCCAGAGGAGGTGGCGCCCCGCCCCGCAGCCGAGGTCTAGAACCCGGCCCCTCGCCCACCTCACCGCCTCCCTCTCGACGTCGGGCCACTCCTCAGGCCTCTGGAAGTACCACTCCATGGTGTCCTCATCTACGTAGCCGTCATCCCGATGGATGAGGCATCTAACCCTCTCGCCTCGATGATACCTCCACAGGGCCCTGCCGAAGGGGTCTGCCACGCCCTTTATGGGGAAGTCTTCAGCTATTTATCGTTTCACAGAGCTACCGGCCGTTGCAACCCCAGTTTTATAGGGCTTCGCCCACTAGGTAGCCGACCCTCGCCTCGGCGACCTGGAGCTCCAGGAAGTCGCCGAGCCTAGCTGGGGCCTTGAGGACTATCGGTCTGTAGGCGTAGTTCCTGGCGACGAGGGTTCCACGTCGCCCATACTCGTCGACGAGGGCCTCCCCCCTCCACCCGATCCACCTGGCCCCGGATTCGAGGGATAGCCTCCTCCATAGCGCCGTCAGTATCCGACTTCGCCTCTTCGTCTCCCTCCCGTGGAGCTGCCCCTCCATCTCAGCCGCCTCCGTCCCCGGCCTGGGCCAGAACCTGGAGATGTTGAGGACGTCGGGTCTCACCTCCTCCAGCAGCCGGAGGGTCTCCTGGAAGTCCTCCTCCGTCTCCCCTGGGAAGCCGCAGATGATGTCGGTGGAGAGCGTTAGATCGGGGTGTATCTCCCTGAACTTGGAGACCACATATCTGAACTCCTCCACGGTGTATCGACGCCTCATACGCCTCAAGACCTCATCACTGCCCGACTGAACCGGCAGGTGGAGGAACTTGAAGACCCTCGGCGACCTGTAGGCCTCGATGAGCTCATCGAGGATCTCCAGGGCCTGATTCGGCGTCATCATCCCCACCCTGATGTAGAATCGGCCTTCCAGCTTCGAGAGCCTCTCCAGGAGGCCCGGGAGCCTCAGCCCCCTCCACCGGTAGGCTGCCGTATCCTCCCCCGTCACCCACAGCTCCCTACACCCCTCCCCCAAGGCCCTCCGGGCGTCCTCCAGTATCTCCTCAGCCGGATAGGACCTGAGCCATCCCCTCGCCCGCTTCACGATGCAGTAGCTGCAGTCTCCCAGGCAGCCTGAGGCTATGGGGGCGATGTGGATGACGGGGTTCCTCCTCACCCTCGGGAGGCAGCTCTTCCTCATCTCCCCGTCGACGAGCACCCTCCGCTCCCCCTTGAGGGCTGCCTCCACCACCTCCACGACGTTTAGGAGGTCGTCGGGCCCCAGGAGGGAGGCCCTTGGAGCCATCTCCTCGACGAGCTCCCCCTCGGCCTTCGCCATGCATCCGGCGACGATGAGGGGTCTCCCCAGCTCGCCGAGCCCCTTGATCCTCCTCAGCATCCTCCTCTCCGTCGGCGTCTTGACGATGCAGGTGAAGATGATCAACCCCTCCGCCTCCTCCGGTGAGTCGACGATGATATGCCCCGCCTCCCTGAGGAGGCCTAGGGCGATCTCGCAGTCGGCCATGTTCATGCTACAGCCGTAGGCCTCGGCGTATATCCTCGCCAAACCATATATGGTGGGGAAGGCCTCCAGATAAAGGCCTCTCCCCCCTCCAGATTTTGATCGCCTCGTAGGGGAGGTGATCACTTTTTTGGATGCATCAATCAAAGGGGGGCTTCTCCGGGGGGCCGTATTATCTCCCTAATAGTCTGTTATATGGGCATCGTCGAATCGGATGGGGGGTGTTGGACCCCTCTCTATACAGAACTGTGACAATAATAAGGTTTAGAAACTGGGAAATTTATTTATTTTAATGAATTTTGCCCACCTCCCGTTTCCTAGAGGTTATTTACCCCTAAGTCTTATTCCTCAGTGATATTGTTGAAATCTCCTGTAACATCCGATCTTTGTGCGACGTCCGGGGGGTCTGAGAGATGTTAGTGGAGAGATTCCTCAAGGAGATGAGGAGGGGAGAGGGCCTCAAGAGGCCCGGTGAGTGCCGGATCGCCATCGTCGGCGTGGGTGGATGTGGGAACAACACCATCAATAGGTTGATGAGGCTCGGCGTCTCTGGCGCCGAGTGCATCGCTATCAACACCGATATGCAGCACCTGGAGATGGTGAGGGCTCATAGGAAGGTCCTCATCGGCGAGAGGATCACCCGGGGCTTCGGAGCCGGCAACCTCCCCGACGTGGGGAGGGAGGCGATGCTGGAGAGCGCCGAGGAGATGGAGCGCCTCCTAGCGGGGATGGACATCGTCTTCGTCACCGCCGGGATGGGCGGGGGCACCGGAACCGGGGCGGCGCCCATAGTGGCCGAGATCGCCAGGAGGTGTGGAGCCATAGTCATCGGCGTCGTCACCATGCCCTTCAGACATGAGCGGGGGCGCTTCGAGTACGCCCTCATGGGCCTCAACGAGATGAGGAGGGCGGCCCACACGACGGTCATCGTCGACAACAACAAGTTGATGGAGGTGGTCCCAGATCTCCCCCTAGACTCAGCCTTCGCCGTCGCCGATAGGATCCTGGCGAATATGGTGAAGGGCATCGTCGAGACCATCGCCGTGCCCAGCCTCATAAACCTCGACTTCGCCGACTTCAAGACCATCATGTCGAGGGGAGACGTCGCCATCGTCGGCGTCGGCCAGAGCGAGGGACCCAACAGGGCCGAGGAGGCTGCCCAGAGCGCCCTCAATCACGTCCTCTTAGACGTCGACTATAAGGGAGCTGATGGGGCTCTCATCCACATCAGCGGAGGCACCGATATGAGCCTCGGGGAGGCCGTCCGGGCGGCTGAATACGTCACCGAGTTGATGGACGATGATGCGATGGTCATCTGGGGTGCGAGGATCGATCCAGAGCTCGACAACCTCCTAAGGGTCACCTTGATCCTCACCGGGGTGAGGTCCCCCCAGATCCTCGCCGGCTTCCTCTTCTTGGAGCCCAACCTCTACAACCTGGAGCCCTACGCCGGACCTGAGAAGCCCCTGGACCTGGACCTCAACCTCTACCAGATGGAGCATCGGGATTGGTGAGTTAGGGGAGGAGAAGCCTCAGCCTCTCCAGGGGCCTGAGGCCCCTACCCCAGGCCTCAGTTCTCCCCCTCCTTATCGCCTTCAAGACGGCGTCGACGTCCACCGCCTCGGCCTCCACCACGGTGTAGGCGAGGCCGATGACCCAGGGGGCGTGGGCGTCGCTGCCCCCCGTCTCCGGGAGGCCCAGCCTCTCCGCCAGCCTCCTATTCCTCCCCAACATCCATCCATAGGGTATCTGCGTGGAGTTGGCCACCTCCACGGCGTCTAGGCCGACGCCCTCCAGCTCCCCGCCGTCTATCCAGCTCTTCGGGGGGGAGTAGGGGTGAGCTATCACCGAGACGCCC
>LUCA01000031.1 GCA_001593875.1 Candidatus Bathyarchaeota archaeon B23 | reverse complement strand
ACACCCCTAGCCCTACCGCAGGTCCTCTACACCCTCTCCAAGGCCTGTAGGAGGCTCTCAGCCTAGAGGCTCCAATACTCCCCCAGCCGCCCCTCCAGGTCCTCAACCACCCTCAGGGTTCTCTCGTAGATCCCCCTGCCAGCCCTAGGAGGCGGAGAGGGCTCCTGCAGCTCCAGGTCGAGATCGGCTACGCCGGAGAGGAGCGCCAGCCAGCCCTGAGCCACCGTGGAGGGGTTGTAACCGCTGCAGCAGAGGTCGACGACGCCGCAGCCGGCCTCCCTCGCCGCCTGAGCCACGGCCTCACCCAGTCGTCGCAGACCCCTGAGGGAGAGGGCGAGACTCGCCAACCCGTCTTGGAAGTGGGGGTCTGAACCCCCGTTCCGTATGATGACCTGGGGCCTAAACTCCCTGGCCAGGGGGAGGAGTATCCTCCGGATGACCGGCTCTAGGCATCGATCATCGGCTCCCGGCGGGAGGGGGATGTTCACTGTATAGCCCTCACCCTCCCCCTCCCCCATCTGATGGATGAAGCCCGTTCCGGGGTAGATGGTTCGGGGATCCTGATGGATGGAGATGAAGAGGATGTGGGGGTCGTCGTAGAAGATGTCCATGGTCCCGTTGCCGGCGTGGGCGTCGGTGTCGAAGATCAGCACCCGGCTTAACCCCCTCCGCTCCACGAGGGCCTGGGCGCAGACGGCGACGTCGTTGAAGACGCAGAAGCCTCCGCCATAGTCCCTCCCGGCGTGGTGGAGGCCTCCGCCGACGCCCTCCGCCACCCTGTATCGACCTTCCACCACCAACTCACCGGCCGTGAGGGAGGAGCCCACCACGATCCTAGCAGCCCTCACGACGCCTGGATTCAGGGGCGTATCGGCTGTTAGGGGGATACTCCTCTCAGCCAGTGCCTCCACCATCCTCACATACCCCCCTGAGTGAACCAGCAGCAGGTCCTCATCCCCAGCGGCCTCAGGCCGTAGGAGGTCTACGCCCCCCTGCTCCAGGACCCCATAGGCCTCCAGCAGCTCCATGAACCTCTCGAAGCGGTCTCCCCTGAAGGGGTGGCCTGGACCGAAGTCATAATCGACGAGACCTGGGTGGTGGAGGACGGCGACCCTATCCACGACTTATCCTCCGGGGAGGGGGTAGAAAGGGGCTTCGATCAGAGAGGTAGGTCGAGGGTCTCCTTGGCGGTGTCGAAGACCATGCAGGTCAGCGTCCTCTCCACGCCCCTCACCGTCCTCAGCTTGTCGACGACGAAGCGGCCGATCTCGGCGACGTCCCGGGCCTTCACCTTGATGAGGATGTCCCAGTCGCCGGTGATGATGTGGACCTCCTGAACCTCTGGGAACTTGGCGATCTCCCTGGCGATCTCCCGCTGATCGAGGGTCTCATGGATGCCGGGGGTTCTGTAGGTGAAGGAGGCGAGGATGAAGGCCGTCGTGGGCCTGCCCAGCTTGTCGGCATCCAGGATCGCCTTGTAGCCCCTGATGATCCCCGACTCCTCCAGCCTCCTGATTCGGGAGTAGACCGTCGTCAGGGGGCAGCCCAGCCTCTCGGCGATCTCCCTCGCCGAGGTCTTCCCATCCCCCTGGAGAAGCCTCAGTATCTCCCGATCCCGCTCGTCCAGCTTCATCGTAATAATTACGATTTTAAAGGCTATAAATCTGCCTATAGTCGTATTTTTAACGAGAATTCATGGAAAAATTTTAAATTTGATGCCCCATCTAGGCAGAGACCTGTGAGATGAGATGAGGGGGAAGGAGCTGAGGGAGAGGCTCTGGAGGCGTTACAGGGAGATAAGGGAGCCCTGGATGAGGTGGGTGTTGAGGGTTCAGGATGAGGCCCTCTCGGCCCTCAGGGACTTCCTCAGGGTCGAGGGCTTCGTCGAGATACTCGCCCCCATAGTGGGCCCCGTCACAGACCCCGGGATCAGGGGTGCTAAGCAGTTCTCCATCGACTATTATGGGCATCGCTTCAAGGTGATGAGCAGCATGATCCTCTACAAGCAGATGGCCGTCTCCAGCCTCGACAAGGTCTTCGCCCTCTCGCCCAACCTCAGGCTTGAGCCCCTGGAGGCGGCCTACACGGGTAGGCATCTCGCCGAGTTCAGGCAGCTGGACCTGGAGGTGGCGGAGGCCTCCTACCTCGACCTGATGGAGCTGGGGGAGAGGCTGCTGATCTACGTCTTGAGGCGCATCCGGAGGGAGTGCGGCGAGGAGCTGGAGAACCTCGGGCGGGAGCTGAGGATACCCTCCAAGCCCTTCAGGAGGCTGACCCACGGGGAGGCGGTGGAGCTGCTGAGGGGGGAGGGCTTCGACCTCAAGCCAGGCGAGGAGATACCCTGGGAGGCCGAGGAGCACATCTCAGCCATGTTCCAGGAACCCCTCTGGATCATGGATTATCCCATCACGGCGAGGGGCTTCTACGACAGGGAAGACCCTGAGAGGCCTGGCATCCTCCGGGACTTCGACCTCCTCTACCCCGAGGGCTACGGCGAGGCCATCTCCGGAGGCGAGAGGGAGTACCAGTATGAGAGGGTGCTGGCGAGGATGAAGGCCAGGGGCGACAACCCCGAGGAGTATGGCTGGTACCTGGAGATGTTGAGGGAGGGCGTTAAGCCCTCAGCCGGCTTCGGCATAGGCGTCGAGAGGCTCACCCGCTACCTCTGCGGCCTCAAATACATCTGGGACGCCGTCCCCTTCCCAAAGGTCCCCGGAATCCCCTCACCCTAATCTGAGCATATACAAGGCATGAATAGGAAGTTGTAATCTGAGGGACCCCTTCAGGGTTTTAGGGAAGTTTTTAGGGGCTCCCACCACCCTATAGATGAAGATGGAGCTCATAGAGGAGGGGAGGGACGTCCTCCTCTATCTCGACGGTAGGAGGACCTACCTCGTCAAGGTGAGAAGGGGGCGGGAGTTCCACACCCATAAGGGGTTTGTGAAGTTGGGGGAGCTCATCGGCAAGCCCTATGGATGTGTGATCGAGAGCAATCTGGGTGTGAGGTTCTACGCCCTCACACCCCTCATCAGGGATAGGGCGTTGAAGACGGAGCGTAGAACCCAGGTCATCTACCCTAAGGATATGGGCTTCATCCTCCTCATGGCCGACGTCGGCCCCGGCAGCAGGGTGGTGGAGGCCGGAACCGGGAGTGGGGCGCTGACCCTCGCCCTGGCGAACGCCGTCAGGCCGGAGGGGAGGGTCTACAGCTACGAGATACGCCCCGAGTTCCAGAGGCTGGCGATCAACAACGTCAGGAGGGCGGGCCTAGATGCCTACGTAGAGTTCAAGCTCGGCGACATCACCGAGGGGATCGAGGAGAAGGAGGTGGATGCTGTGATCCTCGACATGGCGACCCCCTGGCTCGCCGTCCCCCACGCCCACGGGGCGCTCAGGGGGGGAGGCGTCTTCCTCTCCTTCAGCCCGACGATAGAGCAGGTGGTGAAGACCGTCTCAGCCCTGAAGAGGCATCCCTTCGTGGAGGTCGAGACCTATGAGCTCATCCTCAGGAGATTCATCGTAGAGGAGAGTCGAACCAGGCCTGAGACCCTGATGATCGGCCATACGGGATATATAACGGCGGCGAGGAAGGTCTTAGGGTGATAAATCGGAGGCGATGATATGCTGGATGATAAGGCCCTGGGATTGATGAGGCAGCTCATGGAGGCCTTCGGGCCTCCGGGCTTCGAGAGGGAGGTGGCCTCACTGCTGAGGGAGCATCTTAAGCCCTACGTCGATGAGGTGGTCGCCGACAAGTTGGGCTCCATCACCTTTGTGGTGAGGGGCTCGGAGGAGAGGCCGAGGGTGTTGTTGGCGGGGCACGTCGATGAGGTGGGCTTCATAGTCTCCTCCATCACCGATGAGGGCTTCCTCACCTTCCACCCCCTCGGCGGATGGTGGAGCCAGGTGCTGCTGGGTCAACGGGTCATCATCAGAACCGGTAAGGGGGATGTCCTCGGCGTCATCGCCGCCAAGCCGCCTCACATCCTCCCCCAGGAGGAGAGGAAGAAGGTGGTGGAGATCAGGGATATGTACATCGACATCGGGGCGACGAGCAGGGAGGAGGCGGAGGAGACGGGCGTCAAGATCGGTGATCCCATCGTCCCCTGGAGCCCCTTCACCCTCCTCCAGGGGGGGAGGGTGGCGATGGGGAAGGCCTTCGACGACCGGATTGGGGCCTTCGCCATCGCGGAGGTCTTGAGGAGGATGAGGGAGGGAGGCGTCGAGCATCCCAACACCGTCTATGGGGCAGCCACGGTTCAGGAGGAGGTGGGCCTCAGGGGCGCCCAGACCATCGCCCACGTCGTCAACCCCGACGTCGCCATCGTCCTGGAGGTCGACATAGCCGGCGACGTCCCAGGCATAAAGCCCCGTGAGGCGCCGACGAGGATGGGGAAGGGGCCGGGTCTACTGACCTTCGATAGGACGATGATACCCAACCAGCCCCTCAAGGAGTTCATCATCGAGGTGGCGAGGAGATGTCAGATACCCCTCCAGCTCAGCCATGTCACAGGGGGGACGGACGCCGGCAGGATACACCTCCAGAGGGCCGGCTGCCCCTCAGCCGTCATCACCATACCCACGAGGCATATACACAGCCATACGTCGCTCCTGAGCCTCAGGGACGTGGAGAACGCCGTCAGGCTGACGGTGGAACTCGTAAAGCGGCTTGATAGGGAGACCGTGGAGGATTTCACCTCCCTCTAGGCTGCCCGGGCATCGTTACCCTTTTTAACCCCCTAGGCTAACGATCGTCAGGCGTCGGGGGGAAGGGGTTCGACACTTCTAGAGACCCTAAGCTGAGACGCACTCCAGGAGTTCTCCCAGCCGACGCCATGGAAGCCCCAGACGAGGTGTATAGATTTGGTGAGGATTAGGCTGCCCAGTGGAGAGTATCGAGAGTGTAGGAGGGCCGAGAGGCTCATCGACTGCCTCCCGGAGGGCGTGGGCCTCATAGCGAGAGTCGACGATAAGCTCCTAGACCTCACAGCCCCTCCGCCGGAGGAGGGAGAGGTGGAGGTTCTGGGCTTCGACTCCAGGGAGGGGAGGGAGGCCTACTGGCATACATCGTCCCACATCCTCGCCCAGGCGGTGAAGGAGCTCTACCCAGAGGCCAAGTTGGGCATAGGGCCTCCTATAGAGGAGGGCTTCTACTACGACTTCGACATCGGCGGCGAGGTCTTCACCCCCGAGGACCTAGAGCGAATCGAGGCCAAGATGAGGGAGATCATCGCCAGGAACCTGCCCCTCAGGCGTGTCGAGATGCCCCGGGAGGAGGCCATCAAGCTCTTCCAGGAGCGAGAGGAGCCCTATAAGGTCGAGCTGCTGGAGGAGATGGAGGAGTCCGTCTCCCTCTATTGGCAGGGGGAGTTCGTCGATCTCTGCCGAGGCCCCCACCTCCCCTCAACGGGCCATGTGCGGCACGTGAAGCTCCTCTCCTCCTCCTCAGCCTACTGGAGGGGGCTGGAGACCAACCCGGTGATGCAGCGCATCTACGGCGTCAGCTACCCCGAGGAGGAGATGCTGAGGAGGCATCTGGAGCGGTTGGAGGAGGCGAGGCGGAGGGATCACAGGGTTCTGGGCGCCAGGCTGGACCTCTTCTCCATCCAGGAGGAGTGTGGAGCAGGCCTCATACTATGGCATCCCAAGGGGGCGATGCTGAGGAAGGTCGTCGCCGACTACGCCCTGGGGGAATACCTCAAGCGGGGATACCAGCTGGTCTCAACCCCCCACCTCGCCCGGGGACAGCTCTGGGAGACCTCGGGGCATATGGGCTACTACATCGAGAATATGTACGTCTTCGAGAAGGGGGGTGAGCGCTACGTCATCAAGCCGATGAACTGCCCCTTCCACATCCTCATCTACAAGACCAAGACCCGGAGCTACAGGGACCTACCCATCAGGTATACGGAGCTGGGCACCGTCTACCGCTACGAGCGCTCGGGAACCCTCCATGGACTCATGAGGGTGAGGGGCTTCACCCAGGACGACGCCCACATCTTCTGCACCCCCGAGCAGCTGGAGGAGGAGATCGTGGGCGTCCTAGACCTGACGCTGCACATACTGCGCACCATGGGCTTCCAGGAGTTCAAGGTCGTCCTCTCAACCAGGGACCCAGAGCATCCGGAGAGGTATATGGGAACCGAGGAGGAGTGGAGGCGGGCTCAGGAGGCGTTGATGAGGGCGCTGAGGCGGAGGGGGCTGCCCTACGAGGAGGCCCCTGGGGAGGCCGTCTTCTACGGCCCCAAGATCGACATCAAGCTCGTCGACGCCATCGGGCGGACCTGGCAGTGCACCACCATCCAGATAGACTTCAACCTCCCCAGGAGGTTCAATGTCACCTACGTCGGCCCCGATGGGAGGGAGCATCTGGTGGTGATGATCCACAGGGCCCTACTGGGGTCTCTGGAGCGCTTTGTGGGGGTGCTGCTGGAGCACTACGCCGGCAACCTCCCCGTGTGGCTGTCGCCGATCCAGGTGAGGGTGCTCCCCATCAGCGATAAATACGTCGAGTATGCCTCCGAGGTCTATGAGAGGTTGAAAGCCGAGGGCGTCAGGGCTGAGCTGGATGATCGGGGTTTGACCATCGCCTATAAGGTGAGGGAGGCCGAGGAGGAGAAGATACCCTACATGCTCATCGTGGGCCGCAGGGAGGTGGAGGCGAAGACGGTGGCGGTGAGGAGACATCGGGTCGGAGACCTCGGGCAGCTCACCCTGGAGGAGTTCATGGCGAAGATCAAGGCGGAGATCGAGGAGAAGGCCTAGCTCCATCGCCTCTCGGCCCTCCCTCCATCCCCTCGATGAGTTTGGCCCAGTCGATCTTGATGAGGGCCGCCATGATGACGACGAGGAGGATGGCCGTCGCTACGGCGCCCCAGGTGCCGCCCCCGCCGAAGAGGTCTCGGATGAAGGCGTAGCTGAAGCGGCCGGCGTAGGCGATGGTGACGCACATCGCCACCTTGCCGAGGAAGGCCGCCAACAGGGCCTTCCTGAGGTCGTAGCGGAGCATCCCCAGGGGGATGAGGATGAGGTCGTCGGGGAGGGGGAGGTAGGCGAAGAGGAAGATGACCAACGCCCCGTACCGCTCAACGAGCCTCCTGGCGCTCTCAAGCCGCCTCTGGTGGCTCTCACCCAGCAGCCTTCGACCCCCGAGGCCGATGAGGTAGGCGGAGAACTCCCCTATGGTGGCCCCCAAGCCGCAGACTAGACCCAGCAGCGGCGGGTTGAGGACAGCTCCGAAGGCGTAGATCGTCAACGTGTAGGGGACGGGGAAGAGGATGGTGAAGTTCCCAAAGATGGAGATGAGGAAGGCCCCTAGGTAGCCGTAGGCCCTGACGAAGCCCTCCATCCACCCCCAGATATCCATGGAGACCCCGGGACA
>LUCA01000030.1 GCA_001593875.1 Candidatus Bathyarchaeota archaeon B23 | reverse complement strand
GCAGCCTGGGCTGGTTGATCTCCTTCGTCACCGTTATCAAGGCCGGCAGAGGCGCCTCGAGGGTCTCCACGCCGTCGTCGAGCCGCCGCCTCACCCTGATCCGATCCTTCGAGACATCGAGGATCTGGGAGACGTAGCAGATGTGGGGTATCCCCAGGTGCTCCGCCAGCTCCGGGCCCACCTGCCCCGTGTCGCCGTCGGTGGTCTTAAGGCCGCAGATTATGAGGTCGTAGGGCTCCATCCTCCTTATGCAGAGGGAGAGCGTATAGCTGGTCGCCAGGGTGTCGGCCCCCGCGAAGAACCTATCCGTCGCCAGCCACGCCTCATCGCATCCAAGGGCCAAGGCGTCCCTCAGGGCCCTCTCAGCCATGGGGGGCCCCATCGTCAGAACCCTGATGAAGCCGCCGTAGCGGTCCCTCAGCCTCAAGGTCTCCTCCACGGCGTGCTCATCGAAGGGGTTTAGGATGCCCGGATACTTCTCCCTCATCAACCTCCCCGTCTCGGGGTCTATCTCCACCTCCACCGTCTCAGGAACCTGCTTTATGCAGACGATGATGTTCAGCATCTCTCGCCTAGATGAGTCTCCATCAACCTATTTATAGTCTAAAGGTTTATCCACCAACCTAATTCGAAGATCAACCTCAGGTCAGATTAAAGACTTATAAATTGAAGAAGATAAAAGATCGAGAAGCAGATGGATAAGAAAACTCTGATAGGTTTCGCCATCATAATATTACTTATAGGGGGCATCATTATTATCAACCACCTCAGACAGAATCGACCATCCCCTGAACCATCCCAAGTTAAATTATCTCAAGTTAAGATCGCCCTAGTCTATCAGAGTATAAGTGACTATCAAACAATAGAGGTAATGACAAATGGTGAATATAAAAGAAGCCTTGAAGATGTAGTAAACATCTTTAAAGAGACGAATTGTCTTCAGGGTCTTCTGGAGATGGGGAAAAGTTCATGATTCCAGGGAGGAAGCATCTCAAACACAAGTCATAAAGGGATATACTTATGAACAACTTGAGCAAACAGTGAAAAAGATAAAACAGGAGATTCCAGACATAATACTCTGTGGTGCCATACCCGCTCAAAAAACGGAGATCATAGAGAGAAACCCAATTACGGGGAAAATTTATGGTGAAGACGAAACTTGGGAGATGGCCTTGGATCCAGGAAAATGGGGTATAGATCTATCTAAAGAGGAGCTTCAAGAGAAGATAGGTGAAAAGTTGGGGTGGGATTATAAAACAGAGGCCCGTTATCCCGACATAACAAATCCCGAGTTTCAGGAGCTGCTTTTGAGCTGGGCTAAGAAGCAGATAGATCTGGGAATCGATGCGATCTGGATAGATCTGCTGTTTAAACAAGCCGTATTTTTCTATCGGATAACGGGCGATCCCCATCATCAGGCGGTAAAAGAAAGTTATGAAGCTGCCTGTAAAATCGTTGATGAGATCCATAGATATGGTCAATTGAGGGGGAGGTATATCTACGTTGGATCCTGGGCTACGCCCATCCTTCTCCCCTATGATGCGCCGGATCTCGATTTTGTAACCTATGTTCCCACCTCCGAGGAGGTATTCAACAGGAGGTTTGATGAAGATGGTTGGGATGAGGCCGTAGAGGAGATCAGGAGGGGGTTCGGAGATGTTTTGATTCTGGCCTTTCTGGATTCAGGGCCGACGGTGAGGAGTCCGTTAGGTGTTTTTAGTCAGAATCTGACTTCGACGGAGCAGAGGGAGTTTTTGAGGCTGGCAGATGAATTCCTCCAGGAGAGGGGGGTTGTCTTCGCCTACCCCGTCCATGGGATGTGGATGGGCGATGAGGCGACTATACTCTCCTATAGAAAGTCGAGGATGTATGACTCCTTAGCTCCGGAGTTTGAGACCTATGAGACGATAAGGGAGCTCGCTCAGAGGAAGGGTGGGGGTTAGAGGAGGAGAGTTGGGAAGCCTTATTTAAGCTGTCCACTAAGGAGAGCCGGGAGCGGAATTGCCCGTCCACCCGGTGGAGTATAGGTACTTCCACCCCGAGATGAGGAGGCTCTTCACCGAGGAGGCTCGCCTCCAGAGGTGGCTCGATGTCGAGGCGGCCCTCGCCTGGGCTCACGCCGAGGTGGGCAACATCCCGAGGGAGGCGGCTGAGGAGATAGCGAGGAAGGCGAAGGTCGGCGTCGTCAAGCTGGAGAGGGTGAAGGAGATCGAGAGGGAGACGAGGCATGATGTGATGGCGATGGTGAGGGCCCTCGCCGAGGTCTGCGAGGGGACGGCCGGAAGGTATGTCCACCTGGGGGCGACGAGCTACGACATCGTCGACACCGCCCTCGCCCTCCAGTTTAGGGAGGCCCTTGGGATCCTGGAGGGGGATCTCAGGGGGTTGTTGGGGGTTCTCCTCGAGCTGGCTGAGAGGCATAAGCGAACCGTCTGTATAGGTCGAACCCATGGGCAGCACGCCGTTCCGACGACCTATGGGATGAAGTTCGCCATCTGGGCCTACGAGGTCTCCAGGCATCTCGACCGCCTGGAGGAGGCGAGGGGGAGGCTGCTCGTCGGGAAGATGAGTGGGGCCGTGGGGACGATGGCCTCCTTCGGCGGGAGGGGCTTCGAGATCCAGAGGCTCACCATGGAGCGCCTCGGCCTCAAGCCGGCCTTGATCAGCAGCCAGATCCTACAGAGGGATAGGCATGCGGAGCTCCAATGCCTCCTCGCCCTCATCGCCGGAACCCTCGACAAGATGGGGAGAGAGATCAGGAATCTCCAGAGGACCGAGATCGCCGAGGTCTACGAGCCCTTCGACCCCCGGCAGGGGGGGGCCTCGACGATGCCCCCCAAGAAGAATCCCATTAAATGTGAGAGGATCTGCGGCCTGGCTCGGATCGTCAGGGCCAGCGTCCTGCCATCGTTGGAGACCATCGCCCTAGAGCACGAGCGAGATCTAACGAACTCGTCGGTGGAGAGGATCACCATCCCGGAGGGCCTCATCCTCGTCGACTATATGCTGAGGCTGATGGCCGACATCCTCAGAGGCCTGAGGTTCGACGTGGAGAAGATAGAGCGGAATCTCCATCTGACCCTCGGCCTCTGCCTCACCGAGCGGGTGATGATGGAGCTGGTGAGGAGGGGCATGGGCCGACAGGAGGCCCATGAGCGGCTGAGAGTTCTCTCCCAAAGGTGTTGGAGGGAGAGGCGTCCCCTCAGGGACGTCATCCTGGAGGATGAGGAGCTCTCCAGGAGGGTCAGCCCGGAGGAGGTGGAGGAGTGGCTCAGGCCCCAGGGATATATCGGGACGGCGGTGGAGCAGGTGGAGAGGGCTATAGAGGCCCTTAGGGGGAGGGCTGCGTAAAGGAAATAAATCCGCACTCTTCAGAGATATCCCAGTTTGGGGGCGTCCTCATGCCTTCCAAGTCTAAAGGGGGAAGGAGAGAGAAGAAGGAGGAGTTGAAGAGGAGGATTAAGGAGTTGGAGTCCGCCCTCGAGAAGGAGAGGGAGAAGGCCGAGAGATATCTCAGCAGGCTGAAATACGCCCTGGCGGATCTGGACAACCTGAGGAAGGAGGTGGATAGACGTATGGAGGAGGCCGCTGAGAGGGGTAAGCGGGATCTCATCCTGGAGCTGCTGCCCATCGTCGACGAGCTCCAGATGGCCATCGAGGCCGCTAGGAGAACCGGCGAGAGCGAGGTCCTCAAGGGGGTGGAGATGGTGATGAGGAAGCTGGAGAGGTTGTTGGAGCGGGAGGGGGTCTCCCCCATAGAGGCCGTGGGGAGGTTCTTCGACCCCTACCTCCACGAGGCCATCCAGCGGGTGGAGACCTCCGAACATCCCGATGGCATGATCCTAGAGGAGCTGAGGAGGGGATACCTCTATAAGGGGAATCTCCTAAGGGCGAGCCTAGTGAAGGTGGCCGGAAACCCGAAGGGGTGAGGGAGATGGGTGAGAAGGAGCTCATCATCGGCATAGATCTGGGAACCACGAACTCGGCGGCCGCCGTCGTCCGGGGGGGGAAGCCCATCATCATCCCCAGCGCTGAGGGGCCCACCATCGCCGGCAAGATGTTCCCCTCCGTCGTCGCCTTCACCAAGGATGGCCAGATACTCGTCGGAGAACCCGCCCGTCGACAGGCGTTGATGAATCCGGAGGGGACGGTGAGGGAGATCAAGCGGAAGATGGGAACCCGCTACAAGGTGAAGATCTGGGGGAAGGAGTACACCCCCGAGCAGATCTCGGCCTTCATATTGAAGAAGATCATGAAGGACGCCGAGGCCTTCCTGGGAGAGGAGGTCAAGAAGGCCGTCATCACGGTGCCGGCTCACTTCAACGACAATCAGCGGCAGGCGACGAAGGACGCCGGCGAGATCGCAGGGCTGGAGGTGGTGAGGATCATCAACGAGCCGACGGCCGCCGCCCTGGCTTACGGTTTGGATAAGACAGATGAGGAGATGAAGATAATGGTCTTCAGCTTCGGCGGAGGCACCAACGACACCACCATCATGGAGATCGGTGGAGGCGTCTTCCAGGTTCTGGCGACCAGCGGGGACAATGAGACGGGGGGCGCCGACATCGATAGGGCCATCATGGACTGGCTCGTAGAGGAGTTTAGGAAGGAGACGGGCATCGACCTAAGCCAAGACCCCAAGGCGATGGCGAGGCTGAAGGAGGCGGCTGAGAAGGCGAAGATCGAGCTCTCGACGCTCCTCCAGACCGATATCGATCTCCCCTACATCGCCTGGGATGAGAGCGGCCCAAAGCATCTCCACACGACGCTGACGAGGGCGAGGCTGGAGCAGCTGGCGACGTCCATCGTGGAGAGGGTGAGGGAGCCCATCCTGAGGACTCTGGAGGATGCGAAGCTGACGCCTGGAGAGATCGATAGGATAATCCTCATAGGTGGGCAGACGAAGATGCCGCTGGTTCAGAGGTTCATCGAGGAGCTGATGGAGAAAAAGCCCGAGCGGGGCATAGACCCCATGGAGTGCGTCGCCATAGGGGCCGCCATCCAGGGGGCCATCCTCGCCGGGGAGCTCCAGGACATCGTCCTCCTCGACGTGACACCGCTCTCCCTGGGCGTCGAGACCAAGGGCGGTATCTTCACCAGGATCATCGAGCGGAACACAACCATACCGGTGAAGAGGAGCCAGGTCTTCACGACGGCTGAGGACTTCCAGACCTCGGTGATCATCCACGTCCTCCAGGGTGAGAGGCCGCTGGCGAGAGACAACATAAGCCTCGGCAGATTCGTCCTCGACGGCATACCGCCAGCTCCCAGGGGCATCCCTCAGATCGAGGTGACCTTCGACATCAACGCCGACGGCATCCTCACCGTCACAGCCAAGGACCTGGGGACGGGGAAGGAGATGAGCATAAAGATCACGGGCTCGACGAAGCTGACATCCGAGGAGAAGGAGAGGATGATCAAGGAGGCTGAGCGCTACGCCGAGCAGGATAAGAGGGCGTTGGAGGAGGCCCAGACCCGGAATCTCGCCGACGACCTCCTCTACACCACCGAGAAGACGCTGAAGGAGTATGGCGACAAGTTCACCGAGGAGCAGAGACGAGAGATCGAGGGGAAGATGGAGGCCCTACGGGAGGCCCTGAAGAAGGGTAGCTTGGAGGAGATAAAGACGAGGATACAGGAGTTGAGGGAGGCGGTTCAGAGGGCCGGGGCCACCATCTACCAGAAGGTCGCCGAGGAGTATGCGAGGAAGGCCGAGGAGGAAGGTGGAGAGAGGAAGGATGAAGGCGGCAAGAGAACCGTCGACGCCGATTATAAGGTGGTGGATGAGGAGAAGGACTAGCCCAGTCTCGACTCATCCTTTTATAGTCATCCAACCGCCAACTTTTCATAAAATTTAATCCACACCCCTTAACCAATAATATAAAATGATATGGATATATTGATCATATGTTTAAAAGTAATCTCATCATAACTATATATGGATCATTAAATTTCTATTATAATAATATATCATTTATGCTTACATAATTTATTTAAATATAACAAAAGTAGAGGAGGTGTCGATATAATGGGTATGGAGGAGGGTGAGGAGATGGAGAGTCTAAAACTGCTTCCTCCACATAAAGGGGAGCAAATTAGAGTTAAAGTAGCCATTCGAGAGAGGATATTCAAAGCTAAGATTAGATATTTGGCAAGTAGTCACATCATCACGATTCCGGCTAGGGTTTGCCGTGATCTAGGGCTCCGCTTAGGCGACATGGTGATCGTGGAGATCAAGAGAAAGCTCTGAGTCCTCTATCCGGTCTCCCGCCACCTCCTCATCCCCGGAGGAGGCTGGGAACTCTCGCCGCATAATCTTTATACCCTCCCAGAGGTTTAAGGGTGGATGTTTCTCCTCCTTTAGAGGGGTGGAGAGACCCTGTGAGGAGGAAGGATTACTATAGGATCCTGGGCGTCGACAGGAATGCGACACAGGAGGAGATAAAGAGGGCCTTCAGGAGACTCGCCCTAAAGTATCACCCGGATAGGAATAAGAGCCCCGATGCTGAGGAGAGGTTCAAGGAGATCTCGGAGGCCTACGCCGTCCTCTCCGACCCCGAGAAGCGTAGGCAATACGACCTCTTCGGCTACGAGGGCATCCAGACTCGCTATTCGCCCGAGGACCTCTTCAACAGGACCATCTTCAGGGACATCTTCACCGAGTTCGGCTTCGACTTCGACGACCTCTTCAACCGCCTCTTCAGGGACTTCGCCGTAACCTTCCAGCGGGGCGCCCCAACCCCCGAGAGGGGTAGGGATCTGGAGACCGAGGTGGAGGTGACGCTGGAGCAGGCCGCCTATGGGGCTGAGGTGGAGATCGACGTCCCCAGGATGAGGCGCTGCCCGAGGTGCCGGGGATCGGGCGCCGAGCCGGATAGGGGGATGGTCACCTGCCCCTCCTGCGGCGGCACGGGGCGGATCGAGGAGAGGCGTATCTCAGGCTTCACCCAGATGATTAGGATCACGGCCTGCAGCCGCTGTGGGGGGAGGGGCGTCATCCCAGCTGAGCCCTGTAAGGGATGCGGCGGCCTGGGCCTGGTGGAGCGTCGAGCCAGGATCAGGGTGAGGATACCACCCGGCATCGAGGACGGCTCCAGCCTCGTGTTGAGGGGCGAGGGAGATGAGGGCCGATATGGTGGGCCGCCTGGAGATCTCTTCATAACCGTAAGGGTGAAGCCCCATCCCCAGCTGGAGAGGAGGGGGCTCGACATCATCTACGAGGCTGAGGTCTCCTTCCCCAAGGCTGCATTGGGCGGTGAGATCAAGGTTCCGACGTTGAGGGGTGAGCGGAGCGTGAGGATACCCCCCGGGACGGAGTCTGGAGCTGTGATAAGGCTGAGGGGTTTAGGGGTGAGGAGCCCCTACGGCGTCGGAGATCAGCTAGTGAAGATTAAGATCAGGGTGCCGAAGGTCCTAACCCCCAGACAGAGGGAGTTGATAGAGGAGCTGGCGAGGGTGCTGGATGAGGGTTAACGTCTTCTATCGATGATCTCCTCCAGGTCTGGCCCTGTCCCTATGAGGGTGACGGGGATACATAGCTCCCTCTCGATGCGAGTTATGAACTCCCTCGCCTCCCTGGGGAGTTCATCGTAGCTCTTAGCCCCCTTACCCTCGGGGTAGAGGATGTCGATCTTCGTCAGGGCGATCTGCGTCGCCCCGTTGAGCATCACCGCCCTCCTAGCGAGGTCATAGTTGAAGGGGGCTGCCCTCCGCTGTCTACCCGTGACGGTTCCATATTCATCCCAGCCCCTCCGCTTGGCCTCCTCCAGGCTGATCTCCCCGGGCAGCTCGCCGGCTCCCACCCTGGTGACGTAGGCCTTGAGGACTAGGATCACCTCATCCACCCTCGTGGGCCCTATGCCGACGTCGGAGCAGGCGGCTGAGGCGCAGACATCCTTCGAGGTCGTGTAGGGGTAGGTGCCGTGGTAGAGGCTGATGAAGGTCCCCTGCGTCCCCTCGACGATGACTCTCCCACCCCCATCGAGGGCCTCGTTGACCTCCAGGGGGACGTCGACGAGGAACCTCTGAAGCTCAGGCAGCTCCCGGGCCACCTTAACCCTCCTGAGGGCTCTATCGGCGTTGCAGGGTCCAGTCCCCGTCCCCGTCGTCTGAATCTTCTCCTTCAGATGGCCCCGCCTATCTCTCTCGATGTGCTCTGGCTCTATGATGGCGCACTGAGGGTCCAGGCCGAAGCGGTCCTCCACGCCTAGACGCTCCAGTTCGTTGAGGAGCACCCTGGGATCGATGAGGACTCCTGGCCCTATCAGCAATCTGGTGGAGGGATTGACGAAGCCGCTGGGGACCATCCTCAGCTTGTAGGACTGCCCCCCATAGACGACGGTGTGCCCTGC
>LUCA01000029.1:7571-8139 GCA_001593875.1 Candidatus Bathyarchaeota archaeon B23 | reverse complement strand
AGATAGCTCTGCTGCAACCCCGTCGTGGTGAGGGTGTAGCTGTAGAGGAAGGTCCCCAGGGTGGTGACTATCAACAGCAGTAGAAGGCTCGCGATAATCTCACTTACTCCTCTCCTCCGCATACTCTAGGGCCTCCCCTTCGATTAAAAAAGGATTAGACGTCCTACTAGGAGGGCTAGTCTGCCTTCACGCTGAAGGTTAGATGCGTCCCATCGGCGGCGACGAGCTTTACTTCATAGGTCTTACCCGCATCGAGGCCTACGCTACTCGCGTTGATGCTTACGGTTTCCACCGTTCCCTCCTCTATGGTGACGTCGGTGATGTCGATCTGGGTTCCGTCGACGTAGGCGACCTCGATGGTCACGCTCCCCTTCCCGATGTTCCTGACGTAAGCCGTGATGATATCCGAGGTGGCGTTGGCCTTCGCGGAGTCCAGGGATAGTGCCCCCGGGGTTCTGCTGCCTCCCAGCCCTCCTAGGTAGCCCATGGTGTAGGCGTAGATGACGGCGCCAGCTGCCACGGCCAGGACCATCAACAGCAACGTAGCTATGAAGGTGGAGATGCCCCT
>LUCA01000029.1:0-7562 GCA_001593875.1 Candidatus Bathyarchaeota archaeon B23 | reverse complement strand
TATCTTCCTAACATATCGATCAACCGAGCGATTAGGGTATCGCTGTTCCTAATATAGCTTATGGATTCTAGAATCATGAATCGGCCTTTTCTGGCGGGATATTCTCTAAAAAGGGCTGTTCTCCCATTAATTATATTTAATGCTTCATTGATTAATATGGAGAATTAGTCGACTAAAATTTGGGTGTTTTAGTTAACTCAGGCCCCCCGGTGGAGGGATGCGGGGTTCCTGAGGACGACCACCCTCTCAACCCTGTAGCCGTCCTGGTCGCCCCTCAGGATCTCCCTGAGGGCCGCCTCGGGGTCCTCCACCTCCTTCTCGGTGGAGAAGATGAGGAAGATGTAGTTCCTCGCCTCGCCCATTACACACCCCTCCATCATCTCCATCCCATCCATCCATTCCACCTCCATCCGTATCCCCGTTCTACACATCTACATTATATCGCCTTTCTGATATATCCACCCCATACCCCGGGAACCCTTATATAAAGTTTACTGATAGATTCCCCAGATACATACTTAGGGTAGTTAAGGAGCACCGATCCATTAAGGGCGTCAACCCTTTTATGGCCCTCCCCAGGATGATCAAACATGGAAGTCGTCCGACGGCTGAGGGAGTGGATCGCCGTGGAGGAGGAGGCCCTGGTGGGCGTCAACCGCCTCAGGGGCGGGAGCCGGGAGAGCCTGGCCGATCTGCTCCTCTACGAGCTGGTGGCCGACACGGCCAAGCACATCAACATCCTCAACGCCATCATAGATCTCCTGGAGGGGAGGCTGCCCCCGTCGCCTCCATCCCCCCACAGCCTAGAGCTCCTGAGGGAGCATGTGGAGAGGGAGGAGAGGGCCCTGGAGTTCGCCGAACGCCTCCTAAAGGAGGTGGAGGACGAGTACGTCAGCCTCCTGCTCAGACATCTGGTGGAGGACGAGAGGAGGCATCACGAGATCCTCAACTACATCGCTGAGCGCCTGATGGAGGGCTGAAAATTTTTAATAGACCCCAGTAGGCAGAGTGATCTCGGCGGCCGCTGTGGTGTAACGGTAGCACAAGGGCCTGTGGAGCCCTTGGACCGGGTTCGACTCCCGGCAGCGGCCTCCCAGAGAAAGATTAAAACCCCCCTCCCCTCTGATCAATAGCGGGCGGAGGTTGCCAAGCCTGGCCAACGGCGCAGCCCTGAGGAGGCTGTCCCTTAGGGGTGCGTGGGTTCAAATCCCACCCTCCGCACCATTGAATCAAGGTCTTTTGGGTTTGTAAATGAAGATGCGAGGTGAGTAAAGTTCTATTTAAGCTGAGGGTTCAAGATATCAAACTATATAGTAAAAGACTTTTATCATTCCATTTAATCTAAATAAATTAAATATGAATTTGAATGACGTTGAGCGTTTAGAGCCTCTGGAGGAGCTTTTTGAAGTTGTCTCTAGGCCGGGTGCGCTGAGAATTCTTAAGATGGCTGGTAGTAGCATCGATGATTCTTCTCCTCCCAAGGGGTTGACTCTTAAGGAGCATCGTGCAACCATTCGAATCTTGTTGGAGGCAGGCCTCTTGAGGGAGAATGAAGGCGGATATAGAACCACCCTCTCCGGTCAACTAGTTTACACCATCGTCATCAAATTGCTGAGGGATATAGAGAAGCCTAAGGAAGAAAGAGGGGGACTCGGACAAAATTAAGAGGTGGAAATGGAGGAGGTCAATATTTTTCTGATGCTGGTAACCACCATTTTCTCCTCCCCATCTTTTAGCATCGTGGGGTTTATCTCTATCTCATTTGAACCAAGGTAATTCACCCATATGCTTGGATCTCCCTTTCTGAGGTTGAACACTATATCGACGGCGGTGCAGTCCTTCCTCTCATCTATAGCTATGTGGACCTGAACCCTCTTCCTCCTAACATCTCTCACAACCTTAGAGCTCAAAATCTTTGGGACCTTTTCAAGCTCCTTCGAGATCCATTCGGCCTTTCTTTCCCACTCTTTAAACTCATCTTCCTCATCTCTCTCAAGCCAGAGACGTAAAGCCGTGATCAGCCCCATGATCTGCGTCCTGTCCACCTTCATTCCTCTGCCGATTCCGCGATAAGGCGATGATTGAAGCATTGCCAGCTTGATGAGGTCTCGCCTACCACAGAGTATGCCTGTATCGTTTGGGCCTCCTATATGTTTGCCTCCACTAAAGGCCACTAGGTCGGCACCCTCAGAGATAAACCTTCCGAGATTTGCCCTAGGTGGGAGTTCATCCGCCGCGTCCACTATCACTGGTACATCATATTCATGGGCTATCTCGACTATCCTTTTTAGAGGTAAGCCGACATCCTCCCTTCGAGCCGTGAAGGCGATGGCAACCGTCTTCTCAGTGATGGCATCCCTCAAATCCTCCTCAGTGCACTTATCCTCCGTGCCTATTACAACAAGTTTTCCCCCCGCCGCCTTGAAAGCATGATCATAGGGATTTCGATGCGCTTTTTGAATTATGAACTCATTTCTCGTCCATGAGGTATCTGGAAGCCTTTGAATGATTTCCCTCCATTCTCCGTCGAGGTTTAAACGCTCAACTGGGTGAATCTCAAACTTCTCGAGGCCTGATCCCCTCATCATACATGCAGCTGCTCCGAGGACGAGGGCGCCATGTGAGCCTGAGGTAACAAGCCCCGCCTCCGCTCCCGTAACTTCGGCGATATACTCCCCTGATTTCAATAGGAGCTCCGCCATTATAACAAAGCTCTGAGAAGCCTCCTTCATGGCGTCCATAACCTTAGGGTCTGGTATTGAGCCACCGAGATGGGTCATGGTGCCGCTTGCGTTAATGACCCTCCTCACTCCCAACTTCTCATATACGCCCATTCCCATTCTAAATTTTACCTTCTTTCATTATATCTTTTATTATCATCTAATATAATGACTGAAAATAATTTAAAGAAATATATTTATGGGGTTTTAATTATTTTCATATCGATGGTGGATGTTGTAACCTCGAAGGAGTTCGCTGAGTTCAGGAAGGACATTGAGAAGCAGCTTGAAATGATAGAGGCAAAGATCGATGATCTCATTAAAGACCTCGAGAAGAGGGATGCAAGGATAGAGGCAAATATCGATGACCTAAGAAGAAGGGTCGATGAGCTCTCCGAATCTAGCAAAGGCTTTATTCAAAGGTTGAGGGCTGCCCTTTTCCCCCAGGCTCCCCCTCAACCTAACGCTGAGTTAAAAGAGGAGGGTGGAACGGAGAAGACCATAGGAAAGGTGGCGGAGATAGTCATGAAGTGCCCCAACTTTTTTGACTGGGATCTATGTCAGGAGAGTTGTCCACTATATCGATTCTGTGATCAAATTGCAGCCGTTCATGATGTGTCCAAGCTGTCTCGTTCTAATCTAACAGAGAGGGTAAGAAAATCTATTATGAAGTTTCTGACCAAAAAGGATTCAAGAAGTTAATAGGCATATAACTAAACTAATGAAAGTAACCGCGGCTAGTACTTCCATGAATATATAATTTTAACCCCCGATTCATCTAGAGATGATGAAGGAGCCCATCGTGTGGATCGATGAGGCCTTAAAACCCATTGGATGCCACTACACTATAAAGAGAAAGGAGTTCCTCTATTCTAATGGGTTGAGGGTTAGATACCGTCGCCTTCGACTCCTACGGCGTGAAATCCAGCTGCATAAGGGTGGAGACGAGAGATGCTGTTATCATGGTAGACCCTGGCATAGCCTCCGAGACCCGCTCATTTCCCCTACCGAGGGAAGAGCGTAGAGCCTTGAGGCAGCGTTATGAAGCTGAGATAAGGCGAGTCTGCCTAGATGCGGATGTCATCATCAAACCAACTATCACTATGATCACTATATCCCCGATCAGAAGCTCTATCGAGATAAGCGACTGCTGGTAAAGGACCCGGAGCATGATATCAACCGTTCTCAGAGGTGGAGAGCTCATAGGCTCCTAGAGGGGTTGGAGGCTGATGTGGAGGTGGCCGACGGCGGATGCTTCACCTACGGCTCGACGGAGGTGAGGTTTTCCAGGCCCCACTGGCATGGGGTTGAGGGCTCCAAGCTGGGCTACGTCCTCATGGTGACCATAGACGACGGTGAGGAACGGCTGCTCCACACATCGGATATGGATGGCCCAGTTCTCAGGGAGGTGACTGAAGAGATCATCGAGGTCGACCCCCACCTACTGATCGTCGACGGCCAGATTGTAGGCCTCGGCCAGTCTGCCAAGCATGTGGAGATGTCTGTTCAGCTTCTGCTGCCTAGATGCCAATGCCTCCCAGCCATACTCCCGGTCAAATAGCGGTCTTCATCGCCTCGGGCGACGAGCTCTTACTCTACATCTCCGATGCCGTGCTCCATCCTATCCATCTCGAGGAGTTGGAGTGGTGTTCGGCCGTCGCCATCTCCCCCAAGGAGGTTGCGACGACTCGGCGCCTCCTCCTCAATGAAGCAGCCGCCAGAGGGGCTCTCGTCTTCGCCTCTCACTTCCCCTTTCCAAGTATAGGTCACGTCGTACGGAGGGGAGAGGGATTTCGATGGAAGCCCCTTAGGCTTGGGAGATGATGGCCACCTTATAGAGGCCATATCGACGAGCTATAGTCATAAAAGTGTTTTCTCTTTCAATCCTAGGGAAGTCGATGGGTGAGGGAGTTGAGGCTGCTGGAGTGGGAGGCTAAGAGCGTCTTCAGGGATTATGGGATACCCGTCCCGGAGGGGCGGGTGGCGTCGACGCCGGGAGAGGCGAGGATCATCGCCGAGGAGATCGATAGGCCGGTGGCCGTCAAGGCTCAGATACCCGTGGGAGGCCGGGGCAAGGCGGGGGGCATCCTCTTCGCAGAGACCCCGGAGGAGGCTGAGGAGGCCGCTGGGAGGCTGCTGGGGAGCCGGGTGAGGGGCGTAGAGGTTAAGGAGGTGTTGGTGGAGAGGAGGCTCGCCTTGGAGGGGGAGCTCTATCTTGGCGTCGCCGTCGATCGGGGGAGCAGGGCCTACACGGCCCTCGCTACCTCCGAGGGAGGGGTTGAGATAGAGGAGGTGGCGGCGAGGACGCCGGAGAGGATCATCAGGCTGACGATAGACCCCCTAGAGGGGCTGCGCCCCCACCACGCCAGGTGGCTGGTGAAGCAGATCGGCCTGGTAGGCCGGAGGATGCTGGAGGCGGCCGACATCCTCCTGAGGCTCTATAGGTTGGCGGTGGAGATGGATGCGGAGCTGACGGAGATAAACCCCCTAGCCCTCACCCCGGAGGGGTTGACGGCCGCCGATGCGAGGCTCAACGTCGACGACAACGCCCTCTTCAGACATCGAGACCTGCTGGAGAGGTTCGGCGGAAGCGAGCTGCTGGGCCTAACCCAGCGGGAGAGGGAGGCCCGACGTCTGGGCCTCACCTACGTCGAGCTGGATGGGGAGATCGGGGTGATCGGAAACGGAGCCGGATTGACGATGGCGACCCTCGACACGGTTCAGCTCTATGGGGGGAGGCCGGCCAACTTCCTAGACCTAGGCGGCGGAGCCCCCGCAGATCGAGTGGAGGCGGCCGTCTCGTTTCTTCTGACGGACCCCAAGGTGGAGGCCCTCTTCATCAACATCCTCGGCGGCATAACCCGCTGCGACGATGTGGCTAGGGGCATCATAGCCGCGAGGGAGAGGGCGGGGGCGTGGAAGCCGGTGGTGGTGAGGATGATCGGGACGAGGGAGGAGGAGGGGAGGCGCCTCCTGGAGGAGGCCGGCATCCACTGCCTGGACAGCATGGAGGAGGCCGCCGAGAGGGTGGTCTCCCTCATCGGGGGGAGATGAGGATGGTGAGGTTCGTAGACGCCGAGACGAGGGCGGTGGTCCAGGGGATCACCGGCCGCCAGGGGCGTTTCCACACCAGATTGATGTTGGAGTATGGAACCAAGATCGTCGCCGGCGTCACGCCGGGCAAGGGTGGTGAGACCGTCGAGGGGGTCCCCGTCTACGACACCGTCGCCGAGGCCCTGGATCGCCATCAGGTGGACGCCTCCATAATCTTCGTCCCAGCCCCCTACGCCCCCGACGCCGTCTACGAGGCCCTCGACGCCGAGTTGAACCCCATAGTCGTCATCACGGAGGGCATCCCCCTCAGGGATGAGATGGAGATGGTGGCCAGGGCCATGAGGAGGGGCATCACCATCGTAGGGCCCAACACCCCAGGCGTCATCAAGGTGGGGGAGTGTAAATTGGGCATCATGCCGGCGAGGGTCTTCACCAGAGGCCGAGTGGGCGTCATCTCCCGCAGCGGCACCCTCACCTACGAGATCGCGGACCACATCTCCCGCATCGGCCTGGGGGAGTCGACCTGCGTCGGCCTCGGCGGAGACCCCATCACGGGGTTGGACTTCATCGACGCCTTGAGGTGGTTTGAGGAGGACCCCGAGACGGAGGCCGTCGTCCTCATAGGCGAGATCGGCGGCGACGCCGAGGAGAGGGCAGCCGACTTCATCGCCGAGGGGGGCTTCACCAAGCCGGCCGTCGCCTACATCGCAGGTCGAACCGCCAAGCCGGGTAAGAGGATGGGTCACGCCGGAGCCATAATCCAGGGCTCCAGGGGGACGGCTCAGAGCAAGATGGAGGCCCTAGAGGCAGCCGGAGTCTCGGTGGCCGAGAGGCCCAGCGACGTCGCCAGGCTCCTCAAGGCTCTCTTAGGGTGACCCACCGATCCTCCCCAGGAGGTCCTCCAACATCCTATAGGTGAGCCCCCACACCACGCCCCGATCTAGGATGAAGGCCGGCACCTCCACCCCCCCGACGACGGCGCGACCCCTGGAGCCCTCCAACTCGTCGAGGGGGACCCAGAAATACTCTGAGAGCTCCTCACCCAACCTGACCGTGAGGTTCTCCTCGCAGAGGTAGACGAAGGGCAGAACCCTGAGGCCGGGGGCCCTGAAGGAGGAGGCGATCTCCAGGGTTCCCAGCACCCTACATCGATGGAGGTCTACGCCTATCTCCTCCAGGGCCTCCCTGATGGCCGTCTCCATGAGGGGTTCACCCCCTCTCCTCCTGCCCCCTGGGAAGGCGATGTCCCCGGACCAGGGATCCCTGGGATTCTGAGCCCTCCTCACCAGCAGGATCTCCACTCCTCCCTGGGAGGGTCTGAGGATGACGGTGACGGCGGCCTCGGCCTCCCTCCCCCCCACCGGATTCAGCTTTGAGGCGAGTTCGTCGTCGACGCCCAAGTTTTCCGCCGATCCATAGAGCCCTCGCTCTCGATATAGGGGTTTGCCTAGAGGCCGATCCTTTGGAGATGAAAACCAAGGTCCATCCCCCTGATCTCGGGGCGTCTCTCAACCCTGAGGTTTTTAAGGCGGTCGAGGGTTAATAGCTGAGTTTAAGCTGGCCTAAAAGGGTGGTTGAGGTGGGTGAAGGCGAGGTCACGCCTAAGGATTGGCGGGAGGCGATAGCGAGGCGGATGGAGAGGGTGAGGCATAAGATCGCCGTCGTGAGCGGGAAGGGAGGCGTGGGCAAGACCCTAGTCACCGTCAACCTGGCCGTAGACCTGGCGATGAGGGGGCATGTAGGCCGAGTCGGCGTCTTGGACGCCGACATCCACGGCCCCTGCGTCCC